>CAZWGZ010000048.1:0-10734 GCA_964633395.1 uncultured Rhodobacterales bacterium | reverse complement strand
TTGCTTTATATTATCATTTATCAAATGGTATAAGACATTTATTTTGGGATGCTGGCTTTGGTTTTGAATTAAAAAGTGTTTATATTTCTGGCTCTCTAGTAGTTGTAAGTGCTTTTATAATGACTATATTAACATGGTCTTTTGTTTATTTTTTTTAAAAAGTTTTAGATATGAATAATAATGTAATGAGAAGCGATTTAGGTAAAGTTCAAGGTTTAGGCTCTGCTAAACATGGAGTTGGTCATTGGAAAATACAGAGAATTACTGCTATAGGAATGATCCCGCTTGTTTTATGGTTTATACCTTCTTTATTAATCACCATTTTGAGTGGGTATAGCGTGTCTATTGAATGGATTAAAAATCCTTTCAATGCCACAGGTTTAATATTACTTATTGGTACATTATTCTTTCATGCTTCACTTGGATTACAAGTTGTAATTGAAGATTATGTTCATTCTGAAGGGCTTAAAATAATATCTATTACGTTTATTAAATTATTATCAATTTTATTAGGTGTATTATCAATTTTGTGTGTATTAAAAATTTGTTTGTAAATTAAGAAAGAGAGATGAATGTCAGATTACGAAATTATAGATCATGAACATGACGTTGTTGTTGTTGGTGCAGGAGGTGCAGGTTTAAGAGCAACTCTTGGAATGGTTGCTGGAGGACTTAAAACAGCCTGTATTACAAAAGTTTTTCCAACTAGAAGTCATACTGTTGCAGCGCAAGGCGGTATTGGAGCTGCTTTAAATAATATGGGAGAGAAAGATAGCTGGCAATTTCATATGTATGACACGGTTAAAGGGTCTGACTGGCTTGGAGATCAAGATGCAATTGAATATATGTGTAAAAATGCCATTCCATCAATTACAGAGTTAGAAAACTTTGGTGTTCCTTTTTCTAGAACAGATGAAGGAAAGATTTATCAAAGGCCTTTTGGAGGTCATACTTTAGATTATGGAAAAAGTATGGCTAGAAGGGCTTGTGCAGCAGCAGATAGAACTGGTCATGCTATACTTCACACTCTTTACCAACAATGCCTCAAACATCAAGCAGAGTTTTTTGTTGAGTACATTGTATTAGATCTACTTATGGATGAAAATGGGGCCTGTAAAGGAGTGATAGCACTTTGTATGGAAGACGGAAAACTTCATAGGTTTAGAGGTCAACAAACAGTTTTAGCAACTGGTGGATATGGTAGAGCCTATTTTTCTTGTACATCTGCTCATACTTGTACAGGCGATGGAAATGCAATGGTCTTAAGGGCTGGATTGCCCTTGCAAGATATGGAATTTGTTCAATTTCATCCAACTGGTGTTTATGGAGCGGGTGTTTTAATAACAGAAGGTTCACGTGGTGAGGGCGGTTATTTAACAAACTCTGAAGGTGAAAGATTCATGGAGAGATACGCTCCTACGGCAAAAGATTTGGCTAGTAGAGATGTTGTATCAAGATCAATGACAATAGAGATTAATGAAGGTAGAGGTGTAGGGCCTAATAAAGATCATATTTTTATGCATCTTGAACATATTGATCCAGCAACGTTACATATGAGACTGCCTGGAATAAGTGAAACAGCTAAAATATTTTGTGGTGTTGATGTGACTAAAGAGCCAATCCCAGTTCTGCCAACTGTTCATTATAATATGGGAGGAATACCAACAAATTATAACGGTGAAGTTGTAACGCGAAAAGGTAAAGATCAAAATTCTGTTGTTTCTGGTTTAATGGCAATTGGAGAAGCGGCGTGTGTTTCTGTTCACGGTGCAAATAGACTTGGTACAAACTCATTGCTAGATATTGTTGTTTTTGGAAGAGCAGCAGCTCAAAGAGCTCTCAAAACTGTTGAAAAAGGTGGGTCACATTCTCCATTATCTCCAAGTGTAACAGATAAAATTGTATCTAGATTAGATAAGATGAGGAACGCTGCTGGAGATACTTCTGTTGGTGAAGTAAGGAACTCAATGCAGAATATAATGCAAAAACATGCTGCAGTGTTTAGATCAACTAATTCATTGAATGAAGGTGTAAAAAAAATTGAAACTGTAACTAAAAGTATGGATTCAATTGCGATCAAAGATAGGTCATTAATTTTTAATACTGACTTAGTTGAAGCTTTAGAGTTAGATAATTTAATGCAGCAAGCAGTTGTTACTATTAAATCGGCAGAACAAAGACAAGAATCTCGAGGGGCTCACTCTCATGAAGACTTTCCTGATCGAGATGATAAAAACTGGATGAAACATACTGTAATGTGGCTAAACGATAAAATGAAAACAAATGTGGATTACAGAGACGTTCATCAGAACACATTAACTAATGAAGTGCAGTCAATCCCACCAGCTGCACGTGTATATTAATTTATAGGAGATAAAAGTGGCTGATTTTGCTTTGCCCAAAAATTCTAAAATTGTAAAAGGGATTGATTACCCTCTAGAGACTGATGCTGAAAATACAAGAAAAGTAAATGTTTATAGATGGTCTCCTGATGATGATGAAAACCCAAGAATAGACAGTTATACTCTTGATTTAGATAAGTGTGGTCCTATGGTGCTGGATGCATTAATAAAAATTAAAGATGAGATAGATTCAAGCCTAACTTTTAGACGATCATGTAGAGAAGGTATTTGTGGGTCATGTTCAATGAATGTTGATGGAACCAATACATTATCATGTTTAAAGTCTATGGATGACATTAAAGGTGATATTAATATTTATCCTCTTCCACACATGGATGTTATTAAAGATCTTGTTCCTGACTTATCTAAAGCTTATGCACAATTAACATCAATTAAGCCATGGCTTCAATCAGATACTCCAGCTGTAGACGGAAGAGAAAGAAGACAAAGTCCTAAAGAAAGAGAAAAAATTGACGGTTTATGGGAATGTGTTTTATGTTTTTCGTGCACAGCATCATGCCCTTCATATTGGTGGAATAGTGATAAATATCTTGGGCCAGCAGTTTTGTTGCAAGCTTATAGATGGATAGTTGACAGTAGAGATGAGAATACAGGAGAAAGATTAGATGCTCTTGAGGATCCATTTAAATTATATAGATGCCATACTATTATGAACTGTACGCAAACATGTCCTAAAGGATTAAATCCAGCTAAAGCAATTGGAGAAATTAAAAAGCTTCAACTTGAGCGGCAATAATAATTTTAATTTAAAAAATAGATTTATCTAATGGCTAATAGTTTGAAAGAAGAATCTTATAATTTAAAAGCTATTGCCTTAAAAGCTTCAATCAAACTCGATAGCGGTCAACTTTTTGTTGGAGACTACTTCAATGATCTGTTTAAACAGATATATAAAATAAAAAAAAAACAAAATTTAATTTATAAATTCTTTCAAAAAACTAATATTAATAATGATATTAAGGGTATTTATTTATATGGTGGAGTTGGAAGAGGAAAATCTATGATTATGGATTTATTTTTTCAAAATGCTCCTATTAAAGAAAAAAGAAGGCTACATTTTCATGATTTTATGAAAGAAGTACATCAAAAAATTTTAGAAAAAAGTAAAAAAGAAAATAACAAAGACTCAGTTCTCTTGGTTGCAAAAGATCTTGCTAAATCGGCAAAGCTTTTATGTTTTGATGAGATGGAAGTGAGAGATATTGCAGACGCAATGATTTTATCACGCCTTTTTAATATTATGTTTGACGAAGGCACAGTTTTGGTAACAACTTCCAATCAACACCCAGACGGACTCTATAAAAAAGGGTTACATAGAGATAGATTTCTCCCTTTTATTGAGAAACTAAAATTAAAAACTAATATAGTTCACATACCTAATGGCGAAGATTGGAGAGAAAGATCATTAAGTGGTAAAAAAGTATGGCTTTTCCCTATTAATAAAAAAAATAAAGATACAATAGATAATATATTTTCAAGTTTAAGTCTTGGCTTTGAAAAAAAATCTGAAAATATCTTAGTAGCAGGAAGAAAGATTTTTATACCCAAAGTTGCTGCTGGAATAGCTAGGTTAGATTTTGATGATCTGTGTAATAAACCACTAGCTGCGGGAGATTATGTAGAAATAGCAAATAGGTATAAGGGAATTATTATAGATAACATTCCAGTTTTGAATGATGAGTTAAGAAATGAAGCAAGAAGGTTTATCTGGTTGATAGATGCTTTATATGACAAAAATTGTTTTTTATTAGCTACTGCTGAAGTAGATTTTAGAAAACTTTATCAAGGACATGATTGGGATTTTGAATTTGATAGAACAATTTCTAGAATTGTAGAAATGTCTCAAGTATAAAATACTATTTTATAATTATTCTTACCTTGATAGCATAGTAAAAAACGTTTAAAAAGATTAGAATTTAAGCTTAAGGTAATATAGTTTCTTAAAATAATATTATTTATCAATCACAGATTTTAAATAAAAAACAAAAAATTAAAAAATAGGATAATAAGATCATGCGCAAGAAAATAGCTCTAATAGGATCAGGTAATATTGGTGGTACTTTAGCTCATTTAGCAGCCATTAAAGAACTTGGTGATGTAACTTTATTTGATATTGCAGAGGGGGTTCCTCAAGGAAAAGCCCTAGACTTAGCGCAATCTGGACCAATTGAAGGATTTGATTGTAAAATAATAGGATCTAATGATTATTCAGCTCTTTCAAATAGTAATGTTGTAATTGTTACTGCTGGAGTTGCAAGAAAGCCTGGAATGAGCAGAGATGATTTAGTTGAAATTAATACAAAAGTCATGAAACAGGTTGGAAAAGGTATAAAAGATAATTGTCCAAATGCATTTATAATATGTATTACAAATCCTCTTGATGCGATGGTTGGTGTATTACAAAGAGCTTCTGGATTACCAACAAGTATGGTTGTGGGAATGGCTGGAGTTCTTGACTCAGCTAGATTCAGACATTTTTTAGCGGATGAATTTAATGTATCTGTGAGTGATGTTACAGCATTTGTTCTTGGAGGGCATGGAGATACAATGGTACCATTGTCACGATACTCAGCTGTTGCAGGAATACCAGTGCCTGATTTAATAAAAATGGGTTGGAGTACTCAAGAAAAAATAGATCAAATCGTTCAAAGAACCCGAGATGGAGGAGCAGAAATCGTTGGTTTATTAAAAACTGGTTCAGCTTTTTATGCCCCGGCCTCCGCTGCCATAGAAATGGCAGAATCTTTTTTAAAGGATAAGAAAAAATTATTGCCTTGTGCAGCATTTGTTGATGGTCACTACGGTTTAAGTGGAACTTATGTTGGCGTCCCTGTAATTATTGGAAGCAAAGGTGTCGAACGTATTGTTGAAATTCAATTTACATCTGAAGAAAAAGATATGTTTGATAATTCTGTTTCAGCTGTAAAACAATTAAATGAACTTGCTTCTAAGTTTGAGGCCTAAAATAATTATAGAAAGGTTTAAGTTTTGGATATTCATGAGCATCAAGCTAAAGAGCTTCTAAAGTCATATAATATACCTACTCCACAAGGCAAAGCAGTATTTTCAGTTGATGATGCTGTTTTAGCTGCTAAAGAATTGCCGGGACCAGTCTATGTAGTAAAGGCTCAAATTCATGCTGGAGGAAGAGGTAAGGCGGGTGGTGTAAAAGTTGTTAAAAACTTAGAATCAGTTAAAGATGCAGCCCAGTCAATTTTAGGAAAAACATTAATTACTCACCAAACAAGTAAAGAAGGCAAGTTAGTTCAACGGCTCTATATAGAAGATGGTTGTGATATTGCTTCAGAATACTATTTCTCGATGGTAATTGATCGGACGACTAGTAAAATATCAGTAATTGCTTCAACAGAAGGTGGTATGGATATTGAAAAAGTTGCAGATGAAACTCCAGAAAAAATACTGTCTTTCACTATTGATCCAACCATAGGATTTCAACCCTTTCACTCTAGACTTATAGCCAATAATTTGAACTTGCAAGGCTCTAGCTTTAAACAAGCCGGAATGTTTTTTAAACAATTATACAAGCTTTTCACAGAACTAGACTCAAGCTTGCTAGAAATAAACCCTTTAGTTGTAACCTCTGATAATGATCTAATAGCTTTAGACGCAAAAATGTCATTTGATAATAATGCTTTATTTAGACATCCTAATATTATGGATTTAAGAGATGAAAGTGAAGAAGATCCTGCAGAGATTATAGCTAGTAAATATGATTTAGCTTACATTAAATTAGATGGAACTATAGGATGTTTAGTTAATGGAGCAGGGCTGGCAATGGCAACTATGGATATTATTAAGTTGAAGGGAGCTGCTCCTGCAAACTTTCTTGATGTAGGTGGAAGCGCAACTAAAGAAAAAGTTACTGAGGCTTTCAAAATCATTTTATCTGATAAAGCTGTAGAAGGAATTTTAGTAAATATTTTTGGAGGTATAATGAGGTGTGATATTATCGCTTCCGGAGTTGTCGCAGCTGCGAAAGATTTAGCCTTAACAAAACCTTTAGTTGTAAGGCTTGCAGGAACCAATGTAGAAGAAGGTAAGAAGATACTTTCTGAATCAGGACTAAAAATTATAGCGGCTGATGATCTTGACGATGCAGCAGTAAAAATTGTAAATGCTGTAAAGGAGGCTAATTAAATGTCTGTGCTTATTAACAAAGAAACTAAGGTAATATGTCAGGGATTTACAGGAGGTCAAGGCACTTTCCACTCTGAACAAGCAATTGCGTATGGTACTAAAATGGTTGGGGGTGTTACTCCAGGTAAAGGAGGGGCTATTCATCTTGGTCTGCCAGTTTTTAATACTGTTGAAGAATGTGTTAATGAGGTAAAACCTGATGCGACAGTTATTTACGTTCCTCCAGCATTTGCAGCGGATTCTATTTTAGAAGCAATTTCTGCAAAAATACCTTTGATTATATGTATAACTGAAGGTATCCCAGTACAGGATATGATAAAGGTTAAACAATTTTTAAAGCAATCTAATTCAAAATTAATAGGACCAAATTGTCCAGGAGTTATAACACCTGGACAATGCAAAATTGGAATTATGCCTGGTCACATACACACTCCTGGTAAAATTGGTATAGTGTCTCGTTCAGGAACATTGACTTATGAAGCTGTTGCACAAACAACTGCAGCAGGGCTAGGTCAATCTACTTGTATTGGTATAGGTGGTGATCCAATTAATGGAACAAATTTTATAGATTGTTTAGATATGTTTTTAAATGATGAACAGACAGAAGCTATTTTGATGATAGGTGAAATTGGTGGTAATGCAGAAGAAGAAGCTGCAATATTTTTAAAAAACCATAAAATAAAAAAACCAGTTGCTGGTTTCATAGCAGGAAAAACAGCACCTCCAGGAAGAACAATGGGGCATGCTGGAGCAATTGTTAGTGGTGGAAGTGGTGATGCAGAAACTAAAGTAAAAGTAATGAAAAGTTCAGGGTTCATAATGTCAGATTCGCCTGCAGGTTTAGGTAAAGCAGTTATACAAGCAATTGAAGAATGGAAATGACATTGTTGAATTATTTAGTTTTTGTTTAATATAATTTGTTTTAATGTTTAGTTATAAAGTAAATGTTTTAAGTTAATAATTTACTGAATTAACTCAAAAGGAGTTGTAATAATGGATGATCAAAATCCTGATCAAAGTTTTCTTTCGGGTAGTAATGCAACTTTTATAAATGATTTGCATAAAGAGTGGAAAAATGATCCTAACTCAGTGCCTAAAGAATGGGCATTGTGGTTTCAAAGCAATGGAGACGAGATAAGTAATGATGATGGCCCAAGTTGGTCTAAAAAGAATAGTAGAGTTATAGGTGCAAGTGATAGTATTGAAAATGTTAGAGCAGTAGCAAGAGGTATTGTGGGTAAAGGTGATTTATCAGCAATAGACTTAAGATCTGCGACTACTGACTCAATTAGAGCAATAATGCTCATAAGGGCATATAGAATAAATGGCCATTTACTTGCTAAGCTAGACCCTCTTGGCATTCAAAAAGGTGATCTTCATCCAGAATTAGATCCTAAAACTTATGGATTTAAAGATGGAGATTGGGATAGGCCTATCTTTATTGATAATGTTTTGGGCATAGAATCAGCTTCACTTAAGCAAATAATGGAAATAGTAACGGAAACATTTTGTGGTTCTATTGGAATAGAATTTATGCATGTTCAAGATCCAGCTCAAAAAGCTTGGGTTCAAGAGAGAATAGAATCAATAAGAAATACAACTCATTTTACTAAAAGAGGTAAAAAGGCAATTTATGAAAGATTAGTTGGGGCAGAGACATTTGAACAATTTCTTCATAAAAAATATGCTGGAACAAAAAGATTTGGTTTAGATGGTTCAGAGTCGGTTGTTCCAGCTATAGAACAAATTTTAAAGCGTGGCAGTCAATTGGGTATGAAAGAAGTTGTAATAGCCATGGCTCACAGAGGAAGACTTAATTTATTATATAATATTTTAAATAAGCCTTTTAGGGCAATTATTTCTGAATTTTTAGGAAATCAAGCAAATCCAGAAGAAGCTGGCGGTTCAGGAGATGTTAAATATCATATGGGTGCTTCTGCTGATAGAGAGTTTGACGGAAAAAATGTTCATTTATCTTTGCAAGCTAATCCATCTCATTTAGAGATTGTTGCTCCAGTGGTAATAGGTAGAGTTAGAGCTAAACAAAATCAGCATAATGATACTAATGATAGATTATCAGTTTTAGGAATTGTTTTGCATGGAGATGCTGCTTTTGCTGGCCAAGGAATTGTAGCTGAAACTTTTGATTTTTCTGGTCTTCGTGGCTATAGAACTGGAGGTACGATTCATATCGTTGTTAATAATCAAATTGGATTTACAACCAGTCCTAATTATTCAAGATCTAGCCCTTATTGTACAGATGTAGCTAAAATGGTTATGGCTCCAATTATGCACATTAATGGGGATGATCCCGAAGCTGTTGTTCATGCATCGCGAATAGCAACAGAATTTAGACAGAAATTTGCATGTGATGTAGTATTAGATATAATTAGTTATAGGCGGTATGGTCATAATGAAGGTGATGAGCCTGCATTTACCCAACCTGTTATGTATAAAAAAATTGGATCTCATCCAAGCATTAGTAAAATATATGCAAAACAGTTAATTAATGAAGGAATTTTAACTGAACAAGAAGCTAAAGATGAAGTGAATAACCATAATAGTTTTCTTGAAAAAGAATTTGAAGCAGGTTCAAATTATAAGCCTAACAAAGCAGATTGGCTGGAAGGCCAATGGTCAAGTTTGCGAGCTGCCCATGGAGACGATCGCAGGGGTGAAACGTCTGTTTCATCAGATAATTTAAAGTTAATAGGTAAAGCAATTACAACTATACCTGATGGTTTTCAAGTTAATAAAAAGCTTCTCAGAATTGTAGAAGGAAGAAAAAAAGCTATAGAAACTGGAGAAGGAATAGATTGGTCTACAGCAGAACATTTAGCTTTTGGATCTTTATTATTAGAAGGTCATCCTGTGAGGCTTTCTGGACAAGATAGTTGTAGAGGTACTTTTTCACAACGTCATTCAGTATTTATAGATCAGTTAAATGAACAAAGACATATACCATTAAATAATATTAAAGATAATCAAGCGACTTTTGAGGTTATTGATTCGCCTTTGTCAGAGGCCTCGGTTTTGGGTTTTGAATATGGTTATTCTTTAACAGAACCAACAGCATTAGTTATGTGGGAAGCTCAATTTGGAGATTTTGCAAATGGTGCACAAGTAATTGTTGATCAATTTATTTCTAGTGGTGAAGCTAAATGGCTAAGAATGTCAGGTCTGGTAATGCTTCTTCCACATGGTTATGAAGGTCAAGGCCCAGAGCATTCATCTGCAAGGTTAGAAAGATACTTACAATTGTGTGGTGAAGATAATATGCAAGTATTAAACTGTAGTACTCCCGCTAATTATTTTCATGCATTGAGGAGACAGCTTAAAAGAGATTTTAGAAAACCATTAATAATAATGACCCCGAAAAGTTTATTAAGAAATAAAATGTGTGTATCTAAACTGTCTGATATGGGAGAGCAAACAGCTTTTCGTAGAGTTATAAAAGATCCAAATTTAGACTTAAAAGATAAAGATATTGAAAAAGTAGTAATTTCATCAGGAAAAGTTTTTTATAATCTATTGGAAGAAAGAGATAGAAAAAAACTTAAAAATATAAAATTACTTAGGCTAGAACAAATATATCCATTCCCAGCTAGGACTCTTAAAGAAGAATTATCAAAAACACCGAAAGCTCAAGTTGTTTGGTGCCAAGAAGAACCTAAAAATATGGGTGCTTGGTTTTTTGTTGATAGAAAAATTGAAGATGTACTTATTTCATACAAAGCAAAATATTTGCGACCTGGTTACGCTGGGCGCGCTGAGGCTGCTTCGCCTGCTACAGGTTCATTATCTAGACATAATCGGGAGCAGGCTGATTTAGTAAACTCAGCTCTAGATACAACAGATAAAAAAATAAGTAAGCAAGCTGCAGAATAGAGAATCATTTATGATACTTAAACCAAGTAATAATTTTTTAGCAATGCCTTCTGCGGCTAAAATAATAGAAGAAAATAATATAGATATCTCCAAAGTAGAAGGTACTGGTAAGGATGGAAGAGTTACTAAAGGCGATGTACTTTTATATTTAAACTTGATTAAAACAAATAAAGATTTTCAAAAGAATATTCCAATTAAAGAAGATAATATTTCAAAACGAAAGGATACAATAATGGATGTTTTAGTTCCAATACTAGGAGAATCT
>CAZWGZ010000047.1:0-10830 GCA_964633395.1 uncultured Rhodobacterales bacterium | reverse complement strand
AAAAATAATGGTTTATAAATAGAAGATATTATTTCTTTAGCTTTATTATTTTCTATACCAACCACAACCCTGTCTGGTCTCATAAAATCCTCTATTGCATTTCCTTCCCTCAAAAACTCTGGATTAGAAGCTATATCAAAGTTTGCATTTGGGTTTATTTTTTCTATTATTTTCTTTACTTCAATTCCTGTCCCTACAGGAACTGTTGATTTAGTGACTATAACCGTATATCCATTTAAATTTTTTGCGATTTTTTCTGCTGCTTCATATACATATGTCAGATCTGCGTGGCCATCACCTCTTCTAGTTGGCGTGCCAACCGCAATAAAAACTATATCAGCTTTTTGTATTTCTTTATCAATATTATTACTGAAAGTTAACCTACCTGCTTCTTTGTTTTTTATTACTAAACTTTCTAGTCCTGGTTCATATATAGGCATTATATTATTTTTTAAGTTATCAATTTTGTCTTGGTTTTTATCAACGCAGCAAACTTGGAAACCAAATTCTGAGAAACAAGCCCCGGATACCAAACCAACATAACCAGTACCTAACATTGTAATATGCATAAAAGCATCCTTTATTATATAACAATATACATTGCTATCTGTTGACGAAATGTGTTCAATAACTTACTCACATTATGTTGATTGTTAAACTAATTTTAAGGGTTTGTGAATGAAAATTAAAAAAGCAATTTTTCCTGTTGGTGGTTTAGGCACAAGATTTCTTCCTGCAACAAAATCAATGCCTAAAGAAATGCTACCTATAGTGGACAAACCTCTTATTCAGTATGCAGTTGAAGAGGCTGCCAACGCTGGAATAGAACAATTTATTTTTGTGACTAGTAGAGGAAAGTCTTCTATAGAAAATCATTTTGATCATTCGTTTGAACTAGAAAATAATTTAATTTCTAAAGGAAAAAAAGAAGTACTGAAAACGGCTCAGGAAATGCTAAAGATACCTGGTTCTTTTGCTTATGTTAGACAACAAGAACCCGCTGGATTAGGTCATGCAGTCTGGTGCGCTCGTCATTTAATTGGAGAAGATCCTGTTGCTGTAATTTTAGCTGATGATTTAATCAAAGGTTCAAAAACTATAGGAGAAATGATTGAAAATTATACAAGTGGAAATATGGTGGCAATTATGGAAGTAGCAGAAACTGAAGTTTCATCATATGGAATAATTACACCCGGGAACTCTTCATGTAATAATAATATAGATATTGTTGACCTTATAGAAAAACCTTCAGTAGAAAATGCACCAAGTAACTTGGCTGTAGTAGGAAGATATATAATAGAACCATCCATTTTTGATGTTCTTGAAAATCAAAGTAAAGGGAGTAACAATGAAATACAGCTCACTGATGCTATCGCAAGTAGAATAGGTAAATCTATTTGTACAGGATATAAATTTTCTGGAGAACGATTTGATTGTGGTTCTAAGTTAGGTTTTATAAAAGCTAATATTAAATATTCTTTTGAAAGAAATGAATTTAATAAAGAATTAAAGCAATGGTTAAAAGACGAAATTTTGAAAAGTGAGAGTTAATGTATAAACATATTTTTGACCCTACTATTTTAAGGTCATATGATATTAGGGGGATTTTTAAAAAAACTTTAAATCAAAATGATGCTTTCATGCTGGGTTATTTTTTTGGAATTACTGTAAAAAATAATAATCCCTCCATAAATAGCCCTCTTATTATAATTGGAATGGATGGTAGATTATCTAGTCCTATACTTGAACTCAATCTAAATGATGGATTAAAAAAATCAGGATGTGAAGTTTATAGAATTGGGATGGGCCCAACTCCTATGCTATATTTTGCAAGCCATCATTTTAAAGCTGACGGTGCTATTCATGTTACAGGCAGTCATAATCCTAAAAATTATAATGGCTTTAAAATAGTAATGAATCAAAAATCGTTTTTTGGTGAAGATATTCAAAAATTGGGACAATTTGCTAAAACTGGCATTGATGAAACACACAATGGTAATTCACAAAAAGTAAATATAAATGATGCTTATATAGAAAAAGTTATTGAGCCTATTACTAATATTGCTCATGGGCTAGAAAATAAGACAATAGTTTGGGATTGTGGCAATGGGGCTGCAGGGCCATCGATTGATATTATAACAAAAAAATTGCCTGGAAACCATATAGTTTTATTTTCTGATGTTGACGGAAATTTTCCAAACCATCACCCTGACCCAACTGATGCGTCAACTTTAAAATTTCTCTCATCTAAAATGAAGGAAGTAAAAGCAGATCTTGGGATTGGCTTTGATGGTGATGGAGATAGATTGGGAGTAATAGATAAGCAAGGAAGGCCAATAGCTGGAGACTTATTAACTGCCTTTCTTTCTAAGTCTCTTAATATCAAAAATGAAAAAAATAAAACAGTGATTTTAGATATTAAATCAAGTCATATTGCATTCAACAAAATATTAGAAAATGGCTTTAGTGCTGAGATATGGAAAACTGGACACTCTCAGATAAAAAAAAGAATGAAAGAGATAAACGCACCTCTTGCAGGTGAAATGTCTGGTCATATATTTTTTGCAGATGACTATTATGGATATGATGATGCTCTTTATGCATCTATAAGATTACTAAAATTGTTAGCTAATGGTTATAAGTTAGAAGAATTTATTTCGTCCTTACCCTTAACGTTTGCTTCACCAGAGATCAAAGTCAATTGTTCCGATAAAATAAAGTTTGATTTAATTGCACGAATTTCAAAACAAGCCTTAAAAGATTATTTGCCTAATGATGTAATTACATTAGATGGTATTAGAGCACAAAATAAATATGGGTGGTGGTTAATAAGAGCAAGTAATACCGAAGCTGCTATAGTAGTAAGATTTGAAGGAAGCTCTCAAAAAAATAAAGATTTATTATTACTTGAAGTTGAAAAACGCTTAAAGGATGAAGGTTTAACTTGGGAATTAAATAAATAAATGATATATTTTCTAAAATTTTAAATGACTGATTTTGAGGGCAATTATGAGTAAAAGATTAAATCGTAGTAATTTACAAGTTTCTGAAGTTCTTGTTCATTTTATAGAAAATGAAGCTTTAGCGAAAACTGATATAAATGCTGAAATATTTTGGAATAAATTTGAAAAAATTTTAGATAAGTTTGCTCCTCAAAATAAAGATCTTCTCAAAACTAGAGATATTATGAAAAGTAGTATTGATCAATTCTATAAAGAAAATACTGGTAAAAAAATAAACCCTGATGACTATATAAATTTCTTAAAAAAAATTAATTATATAGTTCCTGTTGGTAATGATTTTAAAGTAAACACACAAAATGTAGATCCTGAACTGTCCATAAAAGCTGGGCCTCAATTAGTTGTGCCTGTAACAAATGCAAGGTATGCACTTAATGCAGCAAATGCAAGATGGGGAAGTTTATATGACGCTCTATATGGAACTGATGCTGTTTCAGAAGAGAATAATGCTGAAAAAACAAATTCATATAATCCTATAAGGGGGCAAAAAGTAGTAAATTTTTCTAAAGAATTTCTTGATAAAAACTTTCCTTTAGAAAAAGGATCTCATAAAGAATCTATTGCTTACAATATCAAAAACGACTCTTTGTCGGTTACACTTAATAATAATTACGTAACTGAATTAAAAGATGAAAATCAATATGTAGGATATCAAGGTTTGATTGATAATCCTAACTGTATACTTCTCAAAAATAATAATTTACATGTTGAAATCTTAATTGATAAAAATGGAAATATTGGATCTAATGATCCCGCAAACATAAATGATATAATCTTAGAGTCCGCTCTTACAACAATCCAAGATTGTGAAGACTCAGTTGCTACAGTGGATGCTGAAGATAAAGTATTAGCTTATAGAAATTGGTTAGGATTAATGAAAGGTGATCTTCAAGATACATTTGAAAAAAATGGTAAAAAACTTACAAGAAAATTAAACCCAGATAAAGTTTATAATACAACTAATGGAGAATATAAGTTACCTGGACGTTCAGTCATGTTGATTAGAAACGTTGGGCATCTTATGACAAATCCTGCCATATTATTAAAAAATGGTGAGGAAATTCCTGAAGGAATAATGGATGCTATGATTACTTCTTTGATAGCAATTCACGATATTAAGTTTAAAAATTTAAATTCTAGATCTGGGTCAATTTATATCGTTAAACCAAAAATGCATGGTCCAGAAGAAGTAAAATTTGCATGTGATGTTTTTACAGCAGTAGAAGAAGCTCTTAATTTAGATAAAAATACTATTAAAATAGGTATTATGGATGAAGAGAGAAGAACAACAGTAAACTTAAAAGAATGTATTCGTGCTGCTATGGACAGGACGGTTTTTATAAATACTGGATTTTTAGATAGAACTGGTGATGAAATACATACAGCTATGGAAGCCGGACCAATAATACCTAAAGGAGAAATCAAAAATGCTAAATGGATTGCTGCTTATGAAAACAATAATGTTAAAATAGGGTTAGAGTGTGGACTTTCAGGTAAAGCTCAAATAGGAAAAGGTATGTGGGCAATGCCAGACCTAATGAACGAAATGCTAAAACAAAAAATTATTCACCCAAAAAGTGGGGCTAATACTGCTTGGGTTCCAAGTCCCACTGCAGCAACATTGCATGCAATGCATTACCATGAGGTTGATGTTTTTAATATCCAAAAAGATAAAGCTAAAGATAAAAATAACTATTTAAATGATATTCTTGATGTACCAGTTTCTTATGGACATAACTGGTCTCCAGATGAAATACAAAAAGAAATGGATAATAATGCACAAGGTATTCTTGGGTATGTTGTCAGGTGGATTGATCAAGGAGTAGGGTGCTCAAAAGTTCCAGATATTAATAACATTGGGTTAATGGAAGACAGAGCTACTTGCCGAATTTCAAGTCAACATTTAGCTAATTGGTTACATCATAGTATTTTTTCTAAAGACCAGCTTATAGATACAATGAAAAAAATGGCTAAAATAGTTGATGATCAAAATAAAATTGATGTAAATTATACACCCATGTCAAAAGATTTTGACAACTCTATTGCATTCAATGCTTCATTAGATCTAATACTAGAGGGAACAGTTAGCCCTTCAGGTTATACAGAGCCTATTCTTCATAAAAGAAGAATTGAGCTTAAATCTATGCTTGATTAACAGCTCTAGCTGCATGTCTTAGGTTATCTAATGGAACTAATTTTCCAGATCTTTTAATGTGCCAAAAAGTCCAACCATTACAAGCCTGTAATCCTTGAAGATGCGCTCCAACTGAGTGGATAGAACCTTTGGCATCTTTTGAAATTAGGCTACCATCTGCTCTTATTTTAGCAGTCCAACGATTTCGCAAATCATGAAGTAACTCGCCAGGAGAAATTAGTCCTTGCTCTAACAAATTTCCAAACGGTATTCGAGGTTCCAAAGTTTTTCTTGGGGTTTGAATAAGTTCTTCAGACGTTATTTTAGAAACAGAGTTTATTCTTTTTTCAGCCTCGAGCGCATATTTAGCATTTTGTTCAATTCCAATATAATTTCTTCCTAATTTTTTAGCGACTGCACCAGTTGTACCAGTTCCAAAAAAAGGATCTAAAATTATATCTCCAATGTTACTACTTGACATAATAACTCTACTAAGCAAATTTTC
The DNA here is from genome assembly GCA_964633395.1 of uncultured Rhodobacterales bacterium. Taxonomy (GTDB): domain Bacteria; phylum Pseudomonadota; class Alphaproteobacteria; order Puniceispirillales; family Marisalimonadaceae; genus CAJJBL01. Next base: position 5,171 of record CAZWGZ010000047.1, on the reverse strand, counting down.
AGGTTTCTGGGTAGGATGAATTTTTTTTCCTTCTTTATTTTTAATTCGTTCCACTCCAGTACAGATTGGTATTAACCAATCAGAGCGCATTTGAAGGTCACCGTTGAGAGATTTCATTGCTTCATAATTAAAAGTATATTTTGATGAGCTAGTTTTGGAAGCCCAAATTAAAGTTTCGTGAGCATTTGTAAATCTCCTACCACGAAAATTTGGCATAGGATTTACTTTTCTCCAAATTATATCATTTAGCATCCAGAAATCTAAATCTTGCATAATATAACCAAGTCTAAAAATATTATGATATGAACCAATAACCCAAATTGCTCCATTTGGCTTTAATATCCTTCTAGCTGCAGTCATCCAAAGTTTAGTATATTTATCATAATCTGAAATTGAATCAAATTGATCCCAACTATCATTTACTCCATTGACTTTTGTCTGATCAGGCCTAGATAGTTCTCCATTTAATTGCAAATTATATGGTGGGTCAGCAAAAATTAAATCAATACTTTCAGCTGGTAATTTATTCATTTGCTCAACACAATCACCAATTAATGTTCTATTTATAAATTTTTCTATAGTCATATTTTCAATCTAATTATAATTAATTTACTGTGCATTTAATGTGGATAACATTATAAAAAGCAAGTAAAGTCAATGGTTTAGTTGAATTAATATGTTTTACACAACATATGGATAATGTTTATTGTAATGCACTATATATAGTAGATATAGGTTTAAAAGATTTTCTATGAATTGGTGTTATTCCAAATTCTAGAATAGCTTCACGATGTTTTGCTGTTCCATAACCAAAATGTTTATCAAACTTGTATTGAGAATATTTTAAAGAATAATTTCTCATTATAGAATCTCTTGTCTCTTTTGCAATTATACTCGCCAATGCAATCGTCTTGGATTTTTCATCTCCTTTAACTAAAGAATACAAGTCATGAGTATCAAGTTTAATTATTTTATTTTTTTTTAATGTTATATCAATACTTGAAAAATCTGGCATATAATTGCCATCAACATAAACTTTAAAATTTAATTTTTTTTTTATAGTATTTTCGTTAAATGACTGAAACAAACAATATAATGATCTTTTCATTGCTATAGTGTTAGCAACTGTTAGTCCATAACGATCAATTTCCTCAGGCGTTGAGATTGCAGAGCTATATTTTACAGAATTATTTAAAGATAAAATTATTTTTTTTCTAGTTTTAGAACTTATTTTTTTACTATCATTAATATCTTTAGGTAATAGTTTATAATTTTGAAAATTTATCCAAGAAGACGCTGCTACAATAGGACCTGCCCAAGATCCTCTCCCAACTTCATCAACGCCTATCATAATTGAATTATTATTAAAATTCTCTCTTTCCAGATTGAAATCTGACATTAATTTTTAACACGTTGGCTTTCGTGCTCTTTCAGTCTAGGCATTATTTCTATAAAGTTACATGGTTTATGCCTAATATCTAGTTGATAAACTAAAATATCATCCCATCCATCTTTACAAGCGGATGGTGACCCTGGCAAACAAAAAATATAAGTTCCATTTGATACACCTGCTAATGCTCTCGATTGTAAAGCTGAGGTGCCTATTTTAGAATAGGATAACCAACGAAACATTTCTCCAAAACCTTCTATTGATTTATCAAATAATGTTTTCATGACCTCAGGCGTAATATCTCTTCCCGTTAAGCCAGTCCCGCCTGTTGAAATTATTACATCAATATTTTTTTGATCTGTTAAATTTCGAACACATTTAGTAATCTCTTTAAAGTCATCTTTTACTATATTTCGATTTATTAAATTATGCCCACTAATTGCAACTCTTTCTTCTAAGAGGTCTCCAGATTTATCATTTTGTATCGTTCTAGTATCAGATATTGTTATAATTGCTATGTTAATTGGTAAAAAATCTATTTTATTATCTATAGCCATTATTCTCTCTTTATCTAATTTTTAAAAAAAACTTTAAAATTTATTGGCTTACCAGCTGCTAAAGCTGATAATATATTAGTATCTTGTTTAAATCTTAATTTGTATATCCATAAATTTGTTAAAACTAATTTAATATAATTTCTAGTTTCACGAGCTGGTAAGCTTTCAAGCATTAATAGAGTATCACTAAGTTTATAATCTTTATCTTTAGTCCATTTCTTGAAGTTACCTGGACCTGCATTATAGCTTGCTAGCATCCACATTAAATCTTGATTGATTATAGGTATTTTTAAAAGAAATTTAATATATTTTGAACCTATCTGAATATTGTTAGAAGGTTTATAAAGTAAATGATTTTTACTACCTCTTAGTTTATAAGTCCTATTTTTCATAATAAATGCAGCTGTAGAAGGCATTATTTGCATTATACCCATAGCTTTTGAAGGGCTCTTTGCCCTTGGATTAAATCCTGATTCTTGTCTTACAATAGCATAAATTAATGCTCTATCTTTTAAATCAGATATATCAGTTTTCCATGATGGAATTGGATATAATCCCCCTAATAACAATTTACCATGGTTATTTCTTAAAATGGCCGCAAGACGAAAAGTTAAACCTGGCATATTGTTTTCAGAAGCAAAAGATAATAGTTTTGGATAGTCATCAACTTCAAATTTGGGTATTATTTTTCTAAATTCTCTGGCTGACTTATGATATTCTGATACTTCTATTAAAGCTAAAGCTCTTAATCCACCTTTATAACTTTTGATTTTTTTTATTAAATTAATGTCAATTTCGGGCAAAGAAAAATCTGGATTATATTTATACCCCAATGAAGCCATTGCTAATGAACCATAAAACGTCCGTTCATGTGATGCAGCTTTTGCTAGAAAATAATTTGCTTTTTTTGCATTTCCAAGAGTATAAGCAATCCTTGATGACCAGTATCCACCTCCTGCAATTATTCCTTCAGGTCCATGATTTTTCTCAGCTAACTTATTAAAAAAATACTTTGATAGTTTAATATCTTTTTTTCTCCAAGACGCAAGGCCACCAGCCCACAAAGCAAGTGGATTATCATGATCTGATAAACTTAAGGACAATCTAGCTTGTCTAATTGCTCTATGATCATAATTGAAGATAAAGTAAGCGTGAGATAATTCTGCTCTTAGTTGAGCTTCCTCATTGTTTGTTAAATATTTTTGGTTTTTTTTATTATTTAATAAATTTTCTGCAAATTTTGCTTTTCTTTTATTAATTGCTCTTCGAAATTTAATAGATAATAAATATGATGATCTAGAAAATTTATTATTAACTTTTTGGAGAGGAAATTTTGGTTTTAAGGAGTTAGCTTTATATAAGCCATAGCCGTTTAAAAATCCTTTTGAAGGTTTTAAAGGAGATTTAAATTTTTTGGGTTTTCTTTTAATAGCTATCCTAAATATTCTATAAGCATCAGGATGATCATTATACTTATCTAACCATAATTTTAAATCTCTGTAGGAGCTTCTCCATCCAGTTGGATGCAAATATCTCTCAGAATAAACAGTTCCTAATAAAATTTTATTATTTATTTTTTTTATAAGTTTATCTACTTTTTCCCATTCTATAGAACAATTACAATTTCTTTTATTTAGTATTGATTTACTTTGAATAGAAAAAATTTGTTTGTATATTTTAATATCATTGGAAGATAGAAAGTTTTCTTTATCCCAAGTATTTTCTTTAGCAAACACATATTGGTTACTTAATAAAAATAGAAATATGATTAAAGCAAATAAATATTTCACATCTCTATTGTTTCTTTTATTTTGTCTCTTAACATTTTCATATCTTCCCATGCTTGTCTTTTTGTTTCCGGTCTTTTTAATAAGTAAGATAAATTAAACGTAGGAAGAACTTCTTGTTTACTAATACTTTTTTTAAATTTATAAAAAGAATGATTTTTAAATAAGTGCCACTTTCCTCTGGACTTAGTAATACTTTCGTTTAAATCAAGAATTTGATTGGTTGCGACTTCTCCCATACATAAAATAATCTTGGGTTCAAGCAAAGATATCAAATTAAAAACAAAAGGTCTGCATATATTTATTTCTTCATTCGTTGGATATCTGTTTCCTGGAGGTCTCCAAGGTATCGAATTTACTATAAAGACGTCTTCTCTTTTTAAATTTATAGCTTTAAGCATTTTTTCAAATAACTCTCCTTTAGCTCCAACTAAAGGTCTTCCTTCCTTATCTTCATCAGATTCCGGTGTTCCATCAATAATTAAAATTTGTGAATTAACTTTACCTTCATAAGCAATAAATTTATTTGCTGTTTTTTTTAAATAACAATCATCAAAATTTTTAAATAATTTTTCTAAGTTAGAAATATCCCTTGCTTTTAGAGCAACATCATAAGCTTTTTTTTCTGAATTTGTTATTAGAGCATTTTTAAAAGTTTTCTCTTTTACATTACTTATTATTTCCTCTTTGAAAGAAGAATTTTTATCTTTGATAACCATATCAATACCCATATCTATTTGAGTAATTAACATACTTAAAATAGTTTTTTTATCTAATATTTCTAATTGTTTCAATTAATAGCTTCCTACAAAAAATATTTATTAATATATCTTTTAAATTAGTTTGTATTTAAAGTTTGTTAAAGTTAAATTTTATTTTGGTATTTATTTTTTATGAAAAAAATTATTTTTATATCTTTTTTTTTACTTAGTTTTTCAGGTTGTCATCTTAATTTACATAATACGCGCAACCTTAATGTTCAACATAATAAAATTAAAAGTCATTCTCAAAGTGGAAAATATCTTTCAGCTAATTATTCAATTTTTAAGGGAGATGTATTTACTGCTAATAAGATACTTAAATCAGGAGAAAATAATTTAACTCTTTTAGAACTGCAATTTTTTTCAAATTTAGTAAGTGGTAATTTTGAAATTGCAAATAGCATTTCTAATTTAACAATATTCAAAAGTAGAAATAATTCTTTATATAGAATACCTGAATTTGCAATAAGTTTTAAAAATCGAGATTTTGAAAATAGTTTAAAAATTGCGAATGAAAATAAAAAGTTTTTTGGTTTTACTAAAATTATTTCTTTACTCAATTTTTGGTTAGAACACTCAAAACTTAAAACCAAACAAGGTTTAGCAATATATAATAGCTCTAATTTTGAGTTGCCAGTATATAAATTATTGATGTTAGAAAATTTTTATAATATCA
>CAZWGZ010000046.1:7807-10839 GCA_964633395.1 uncultured Rhodobacterales bacterium | reverse complement strand
GCTATTTTAAATGGGATTACTGTTTGTGATGAATTTTTTTATTCAGTAATTGGAGAAAACAGTCATTACGGTACTCCTAAAAATTTAAATGCCCCAAATTGTGTTCCTGGCGGTTCAAGCTCTGGATCTGCTGCAGCATTAACAACTAAAAAATACGATTTTTCAATAGGTTCGGATACTGGAGGTTCTGTAAGAGTCCCCGCATCTTTTTGTGGCCTATTAGGCATTAGACCTACTCATGGAAGAATAGTTTCTGATGGAGTGTATCCAATGGCACCAAGCTTTGATACCGTTGGATGGTTTGCAAATGATATAGAAATTTTTAGAAAAGTTAGTTCAGTCTTATTAAATAATAAACATGCTTCAAATATTTCTTTTAATAGATATGTAGTAGCTGAAGATCTTTTAGAATTAGCTGAAAACGATATTCAACGTCAATTCAATACTTATTTAAAGAAAATTTTTCCAAACCTTAAACAAATAAAATTGTCTAAATTTGAAAAATCAGATATTGCGAATAATTTTAGAATTCTACAAGGTGGAGAAATTAATCAATATGTAATCCCTTGGATAAAAGATAACAAACCTCAGATTTCTTCTGAAATTAATAACAGAATTGAAATGGCTTCTAAAATATCAATTAATGAAATCAATGATGCCAAAGCTTTTAGAGAAACTCTTATTAAAGAAGTAAACAACTCAATACCAGAAGGTGATATAGCCCTATTTCCAACAGCACCTTTTTCTGCACCAATTTGTGGTCAAACTGACGAAGCACTTGGCTCGGATAGAAAAAAAATAATGGAAATGACATCGATTGCTGGAATGACTTCAAGGCCACAAATATCTATTCCTAAATTTAAAGGTAAAACTGGACCTGTTGGTATTTCAATGCTTGGATGGATAAATAGTGACGAAATATTATTAAACAAATTAACAGAAATTTAAAAGGAAGTTAAATGACTCGTATTAAGGATTGGAAAGTTGAAGATTTATCGAATGAGCAAAAAGAAATTCATGACGTAATAGTTAATGGACCAAGAGGCCATGTTGTTGGTCCTCTTAGAATTTGGCTGAATAATCCAGGTCTAGCCAAAAGTGCTCAAACAGTTGGAGCATATGCTAGATATGGAACAAGTCTTTCAAAGGCTCTCTCTGAACTTGCAATCTGTACAACCGGCAGAGTTTGGTCTTCAGCATTTGAATGGGAAAACCATGCACCTTTGGCTATTGAAGGTGGAATTGATCCAGAACATATTACGACTATAAGTAATGGCAAAAGACCAATGTTTAATAATATAGAAGAACAACTTGTTTTTGATTTTGCAGCTGAAGCAAATATATTAAAAAAAGTTACTGACCAAACTTTCAATAGCTTAATAGAAAGTTTAGGACAAACTGTAGCAATTGACATAGTTGGTATATGTGGATATTACAGCTTAATATCAATGACATTAAATGTATTTAAGATACCTGAAGATACCGACCAATGGCCTTTACCGGAAATAAAAGATTTTAGTGCAATGCTAAAAAGTTAATACATTATCAACTGTTACTTGGGAAGTTGTATTGGGCACCTGTATAATGTCCTGAAGGCCATCTTCCTGTAACAGTTTTTAATCTTGTATAGAACCGAACCGCTTCCATACCGTATACTCCATGCCCTCCAAATGCTGACCTTTTCCAACCTCCGAATGAGTGATAAGCAACGGGAACTGGAATAGGGATATTAATTCCTACCATTCCAATTTGACATTCATTCGAAAATTTTCTTGCAATACCACCATCAGATGTAAAAATAGAAGTTCCATTTCCATATTCGTGTTTATTAACTATATCTAACGCATAATCAAAGTTATCAGCTCTTACCATTGATAAAACAGGGCCAAATATCTCTTCTTTATAAATAGACATATCAGTTGTAACATTATCAAAAAATGATCCTCCTATAAAATAACCATTTTCATATCCTTGAAGTTTAAGATCCCTTCCATCTACAACTAAATCAGCTCCCTCATCAACTCCTTTATCAATAAAACCCTTTACTTTTGTCAGATGAGTGGATGTAACAAGTGGGCCCATTTCTGATTCCGGATCCAGACCAGAACCTATTTTTAAATTTTGTATTTTAGGTGTTATAATTTCTTTAATTTTATCTCCCGTTTCTTTTCCTACAGGAACTACAACGGAGATAGCCATACAACGTTCACCTGCAGAACCAAAAACAGAACCCATTATTGCATCCCCTACTAAATTCATATCAGCGTCAGGCATTACAACCATATGATTTTTTGCTCCACCCATAGCTTGAACTTTTTTTCCATATTTAGCAGCTTCCATATATACATAATGAGCAATTGGGGTAGAACCGACAAAACTAACACCACTGATATCTTTATGTTGTAAAATAGCATCTACGGCTACTTTTCCACCTTGAACCACATTTAAAACACCCGCTGGTATTCCTGCTTCAATAACCATTTCAGCTAATAATCTAGAAGAGCTTGGATCACGTTCTGAAGGCTTTAGGATAAAACAATTACCACATGCAATAGCTACAGGAAACATCCATAAAGGAACCATTACTGGGAAATTGAAAGGGGTTATACCTGCACAAACTCCCATTGGCTGATAATCTGACCAACTATCAATCGATCTTCCAACGTTACTAGTATAAGAACCAGCTAAATGACTTGTTATTCCACAAGAAAATTCAACAACTTCTAGGCCTCTAGCAATTTCTCCTAAGGCATCATCAAATGTTTTTCCATGCTCAAGTGTAATAAGTTTTGCAAGTTCATTTTGTCTGTTCTCAATTATTTCTTTTAATTTAAACATCTTCCTTGATCTAACCAAAGGCGTCATATTAGACCACTCAGGAAAAGCTTTAAGAGAAGATTTAACAGCAGAATCTATGCAATTAAAAGTCCCTGAAACAACTTTTGAAGTCTCTTCTCCTGTCGCTGGATTATAAATAGAAGTAGAAGAAAGGTCTTTAAAATTTGGACTTCCTCCATTTATAAAATGATCTA
>CAZWGZ010000046.1:6070-7707 GCA_964633395.1 uncultured Rhodobacterales bacterium | reverse complement strand
AATACAGATATTAAAAAACTGACCGTTAACACATGCAGCTTAGATCATAAAAATGCACTTCCATTATATCAAAAACTTGGTTTTAAACCTGTAAGATATGAAGATTTAAATAAATCTTATTAATTATTTATTATAACATTTACCTGAAAGAAACATACCAGGCCTTAAATTAGTAGAAATATTATTCTCCCATACTATATCGCCATTTACAAAAACCTTGTCAATTCCCTCAGAATGCAACTTAGGATTTTCATATGAGGCTTTATCTATTACGGTTTCAGGATTAAATATAACAATATCTGCAAATGCTCCAACTTCAATTACACCTCTATTTTCTAAACCAAAAACAGATGCACTTCTTCCAGTCATGCGATAAATGGCCTCTTCTAAAGAAAACAATTGCATTTCTCTAGAATACTTTCCTAAAACTCTTGGAAACGTTCCCCAGAGTCTAGGGTGAGGATGTCTGTCACCCGGGATACCATCTGATCCAATCATCGTTCCAGGAAATTCTAAAATTCTGTTTAAATCTTCATCGCCCATTTGAAAATAAATTGCACCAGCAGGATATAATTTATCAATAGCTTCATCAATATTACATCCAAATTGTTTTGCTAAGTCATTTAAATCTTGCCCAGATACATCTGGAAAATTATCTGACCATGTAACTAAAACTTTATCTGCCCTTTTTACAAAATCTTTTAATAACATAGTTGAGCTTGCAGTATAAGGATAACAATCTAAATCTAAAAAGTTATTTTTTTTTGCTTCTTCAATTAATTTTAATGTTTGTTCAGATTTACCCCAATTACTTCTTCCTGCACATTTGTGATGAGATATTACAGTTCTCACATTTGAAGCATTAGTAATTTCTATTGTCTCTTTCACAGATTTAATCACATCAACTGCTTCGTTTCGCATATGTGTTGTAAATATTGCATCATATTTTGGTAAAATTTTAGTTAACTCTATAATTTCTTGAGTTGGAGCTGCATTTGCAGCTGGATAAGCTAAACCAGTAGATAGTCCTATTGAACCATCTTGAATTGCAACCTCTAATTTGTTAATCATTTTTGATATTTCTTCACTATTAGCTGGTCTATCAAAATCTCCATTCATAGCCTCAACTCTTAACATAGAGTGTCCGGTTAATAGAGCGACATTAACTGTACTTGGGTTAGATTTAAATTTATCGATATAATCTTTTATTCTTGGATAATTAAAAACATCAGATTTTCCTAATAAAGCTATTGGAGCAGGAACAGTTCCTTTAAAAGAAAATGGAGCTAAACTTATACCACAATTACCTGCTATGCAGGTTGTAACACCCTGGCTAATTTTTGAAGACAATGATGGATCTTTAAATACATTGTCATCATCATGAGTGTGGACATCTATGAAACCAGGAGAAACTACTTTATGTTCAGCATTAACAACCTTTTTAGCTTTAAAATTCGATAAAAAATGATTTTCTGATTTATCTCTAATATCTTCATTATCAGGACAAAAGACACCTATAATTTTACCTTTATCAACGATTACATCTGCTTTAAATTTTGGAGCACCTGTTCCGTCTACAACTTCGCCATTTTTTATATGAAGATCATATTCAAACATTTTAAAATCTTTCTTAAATT
>CAZWGZ010000046.1:0-5970 GCA_964633395.1 uncultured Rhodobacterales bacterium | reverse complement strand
TCAATATTATCAAATTTAAGAAATACTGTAATAGCTGGATTTATATTAGCTATTATATTCATATTCTTTTTAGCGCAAGGATCATTTGATCAAACTGCATTTAATATGTGGCTTTTAAGATGGTTTCATGTTCTTTCAGCAACAATGTGGGTAGGTATTCTATATTATTTTAATTTTATACAAATACCCAATATGGCAAAAATTCCTGATAATCAAAAACCAGCTATAAGTAAAGTTATCGCACCTGCTGCCCTTTTTTGGTTTCGTTGGGGAGCTGTAGCAACAGTTGTGACAGGATTGATTTTAGCTCATTTAAATGGATATTTACATGACGCTATGACTTTTTCTAATGGTCAATGGCCTATAGGTGTTGGTATGTGGTTAGGTATAATTATGTTTCTAAATGTTTGGGGAATAATATGGCCAAATCAGAAAAGAGCTTTAGGAATTATTGAGGTTGATGCAGAAACAAAAGCAAAAGCAGCAAGAACTGCTATGTTATTTTCGAGAACAAATACAGTGCTTTCAATTCCAATGCTTGTTGCAATGACAGTTGCACAAAATACTTTTTCATAATGAATATTAATAAAGGGTATTAAATATTTAAAATATCCTTTATTAATTATCTAATCTCATAGCCATATTCCAAAAATCAATTTCAAGTAGCACAGCTTTTCTAAAGATTTTTTTAATACTATTCCATTTATAATTGTTATTATAATTTTTGCCTAATCTTAAAGAAACTGCATTATCAAACATTGTAGCAACCTCTTTACATATTTGTTGATATTCCTTGCTAGAATATGTTTCCAACCATTTTTGATACATATGTTCTTCTGGCTTAATATTTCTATTATTAACACCTATTTCCCCATAACCAAGCACACATGGAATTAATGCTGCCAATAAATCTAATAAATCACCTGAATAACCAGCTTCTAAAACATATCTTGTATAAGCTATATTTTCATTTTCTTCATTAGCGTTTTCAAGATCAATTTTAGAAATACCATAAGATCCACATAGATCTATATGAAGATCCATTTCAAAATTAATTAATCCGTTGACAGTGTTTGCTGCAACTTTCATTTCATCTAGTGTATCTGATTTAACAATAGCTAAAGACCATGCTTTAGAAAATTGAATTAAAAACAGATAATCTTGAATTAAATAATTTAGGAATATTTTTTTATTTAAAGTACTATTTGATAGTTTGCTAACAAAATCATGTTTTGTATAAGAATTCCAATAACTTAGGTTATTTTCTTTTAATATTGAGAATATTTTTCCATAGGACATTATTGTTTATACCTTTATAAATGAATAGAATTATAACAAGATAATAAAAATGCATATTAAAAACAAATCAATTAATAATGTGAATAACTTTTTTAAACAATTAAAAAAGTATCAAGATTATAATATATTTGTTCACATTGATAAAAACGATGCAGTTAAAGCAGCAATAGATTCAGATAAAAGATTAAAGCCTTTATCAGAAATTGATGGAACATTAATTGCTGTAAAATCTAATATTCAAGTAAAAGGTTTTCCTTTTACAGGGGGTATCGAAGAATATAAATATATAAATTCTGATTATAATGACCCTTTAATTGATTTAATCAAGACTAATGGTGGAATTATAATTGGTTTAACTAATATGGATGAAGCTGCGTTTGGAGGCGATACATCAACAAGTTTTTATGGAACTTGTGAAAACCCTCTCAATACAAATTGTTCTGTTGGAGGTTCTTCTGGAGGTTCTGCAGCAGCTATTTCTTCTGGATTAGTAAATTATGCAATTGGAACAGATACAATGGGTTCTGTAAGAATTCCAGCATCATACTGTGGAATTACGTCATTTAAACCTTCTTCAATATTAAATAATAATAATTTTATAAAAAAGCTAAGCAATACTTATGATACCATAGGTTATATGGGTAAAGAAATGATTAATATCAATAATTTAGTTCAATGTATTAATCAAAAAATTGAGATTAAAAAAGTCGACACTAATTTTTTAAAAAATAGAAATTACGTTGTTCCCTATCAAATTTTTGATAGCGATATTAATGATGATGTATTACAAAATTTCAAATCTATAATTTCAAAATTAATTAAAAATAATATTAATATAAAGTATAAGGATTTAAATTATTGGGAGCCTAATAATCATAGAAAAGCATTGTTAAAAATTGTTGAATATGAAGGATCAAAAACTTTAAAAAAGTTGTTAGATAATAATAAAAGTAAAATAAGTGAATCACTAAGGAAAAATCTTATTTATGGAAAAAATTTAAATGAAAATGAAATTAAAGATATTAAAAATGATTTAGAAAACTTAAAACAAAATATTAATATTTTTTTTGAAAATAATGATTTAATAATTATGCCAACAACTCCTCAAACCACTTTTAATAGAATGTTAGAAATTCCATATAACCAAGCAAATTTTACTTCTTTAGCGAACATTGCAGATTTACCAGCTATAACATTACCTATTTATCAAAAGGAAAATAAGAAACCTTTTTCATTACAAATAATGTCATCAAATAAGAATGATCATAATTTATTAAAAATATCTTCATATTTAGAAAAAATATTGCAATAATAAAATTCTTATTGAAAGGATTTTTATATGTGGTCAAACCCAAGAGTACCCTATCAACTGGCGTCAGACAGAAAAAAACTATCTCCTCCAGATAATAAATCAATCATTGTTCATGTTGTAATGAATATAGAGTATTGGCCCTTTGACAAACATATGCCAAGAGGCATTTTACCTCCTCCACATGGAATAAAGTCCGATCCACCTGATCTTCCAAATTACTCTTGGGTTGAATATGGAATGAGAGTTGGATTACCAAGAATAATGAAACTATTTAAAGACGAAAATATACCTGTTTCTTCTTTTATTAATGCTCAAGTTGCAGAAATTTATCCATCTGCTTTTGATGAGATTTGCAATTTGAATTGGGAACTTGTTGGCCATGGTTGGTTTCAAGAATCATTAAGAGTTGCTAAAAATGAAGAAGACGTGATTAAAAAAAGCTTAGATTTTTTAAGAGAAAAATCTGGTCAATCAGTTAGAAGTTGGTTTGGACCAGGTGGTGGAGAAACTGAATTTACTCCAGAGTTATTAAAAAAAAATGGAGTTGAGTTTCTGCATGATTGGTTGATAGATGAATTGCCATGCTGGATGAGAACTAAGCTAGGCCCAATTGTAGCAATGCCCTATACCTTTGAATTAAATGATGTACCTATTTGGACAGTTCAAAATAATTCCTGTGATGAAATGTATAAAAGAACGATTGCTACTTTAAATGTTTTTGATGAAGAAAAAAGTGACAATCCTAAAATATTAACGTTAGCACTCCATCCTCATATTGTTGGAGTACCTCAGAATTTTTATTACTTAAAGAAAATAATTAAAGATATAAAAAAGAGGAATGACGTTATATTTATGACTTCTAGTCAAATAGGTGATTGGTTTATTAAAGAAGATGGATCAAGTGGAAGTGATTTACTTCCCTTTTTAGAAAGCCCTCCAAATTAATTTAATTCTGATGTAGTAAAAAGTCTTCAATATTCCAACTTAATGAAACATTATCTTTTAGTTTCAAATCTTTTACTTCATTATTAGTTCTAACTTGAATTTCTTTGCCATTATTCAAAACAACTAAATACCTAACAAATTGACCTAAAAATGTAATTTCTGAAACTGTACCATTTATTGTTTCATCGTTTTTAGAAATAGATTTTTCAGTTTTATTTAATTTTAGAATATTTATAGATTCTGATTTAATAGATAAATATATTTCTTGGTTTTTTTTAATATCATAGTTTGAATTAGTGATTTTAATAGTGTCATTAATTATATCAACATTGATAGATTTTTTACTAAAGTCTAAAACTTTACCCTTAAAAATATTTTTTTCACCAATAAATTCTGCAGTAAATTTATTTTTTGGGTTACTGTATATTTCTCTTGGAGTACCTTGTTCTAGTAACTCTCCATTTGCAATAATTGCAATTCTATCAGCAACTGACATGGCTTCTTCTTGATTGTGAGTAACATGCACAAAGGTAATGCCAACTGTTTTTTGAAGACGTTTAAGCTCAATACACATATCTTTTCTTAATTGTGCATCTAAAGCTGACAAAGGTTCATCAAGAAGTAAAACATCATTTTCAAGTATAAGTGCTCTAGCTAACTGAACTCTTTGCTGTTGACCTCCTGATAGTTCATTAGGCATTCTTTCTGAAAGGCCAGAAAGACCAACTAAGTTCATCATTTTATTAACTTTTTCATCAATGATATCTTTAGAAATTGATTTAATTTTAAGCCCATATCCAATATTTTGAGAAACATTCATATGAGGAAATAAAGCAAAACCTTGAAAAACCATAGAAGTAGGTCTTTTATCAGGTGGAAGATCGTCTACGTTCTTTCCATTAATTGCAACTGAGCCTTTATCAGGCCTTATAAATCCACCAATTGATCTTAATAAAGTAGTTTTTCCACCTCCACTAGGTCCTAATAATACAAAATATTCACCTTGAGCTATTTCAAGATCAACATTTTTTAATGCATAAACGTCTCCATATGTTTTAACTAAGTTTTTAACTTCAATAGAATTTTTTATAGTCAAAATAACATCTCCAAATAATCATTTTACGGCAGGTTCATTAATTTTTCTTGTTTGTTTTTCTAATTTTTCTTTACTAATGGATGTGGAAATCAAAATAACTGCAACAATAATAATTGCTACAAGACTAACTATTGAGGCCATAGCGTAAGATTCTTCAGACATTCCAGTGTTAAGCATTTGTGAAATAAGAACTGATGTAAAGGTATCAAAACCACCTTTTAATAAACTTGTTCTTGTATATTCATTAAATGTTAAAATAACTACAAATGCACAAGCACTAAACACCCCTGCTCTTATTTGTGGAAATTCAATTTCCCAAAAAGCTCTCCATGCTGAAGCTCCTAAATCTCTTGCTGCTTCTGTTTGTTCAGGCCTATACCTAGCCATAGTTATCATTATTACAACGAAAACATATGGTAAAGTATATACTATCAAACCAATAACAGCAGTCATAATACCTAAGTCAAACCAGGTTTCTAAAAAATACAATCCGGTATGATCTGATAAAAAAGTAAAGAACTTATTTAAATTTTTAAAGAAAACTAGTAAAGCTGAACCTAAAATATCTGCAGGAACAAATAAAGGAGACAATAAAACAAAAACAATCCAAACTTTATTATCGCTTTTTTTATAAAATTTTGCTGAAAGAAGCCCAAAAGGAATAACTATAGGCAAAGTTATTCCTGCTAAAATCATAGTCCAACCCAATGCAGATAATAACTGTTTATCTGAAAACACGTTAATGTACCATTGGAAGGTAAATGTATATATTTTAGCTCCAAACCCTAATTCATTAAATGATATATACATTGTATAGAAAACAGGAGCCATAAGAACGAAAACTACAAATGACAACCATAACCATTTCAGTAAAAGTTTCCATCTAGGTTGAAAATCATCTCTTAAAGTCATTAGCTTATTGGCTCCAATAACTTTGTTAAATTAAATAATTTATGACCTATAAAAAGTAATCCCATTAAAGTAAACATCATTATGGCACTAACAGCCATTGCCAAAGGGAAATCTAAAGCAATAATTGCTTGAGTTGCTATCAAGCCTGCATTGACTGACCCTGGCCCGCCTAAGATAGTTGGAATTAAAGCTATACCAATTCCATTAACGAATATAAAGACGCTTCCTGCAAAAAGACCAGGAGCGGCTAATGGTAAAAATATATCTTTAAACATTCTTCTTCTATTTACCCCTAGGTCTGCACATACTTCAAAAACATAATTTGGGATAGCCTCTAGGGCTAAAAAAGTAGAAAAAATCATAAATGGTAAAAAAGATACAATTTCTCCTATCACAACACCTGTAG
>CAZWGZ010000045.1:0-10903 GCA_964633395.1 uncultured Rhodobacterales bacterium | reverse complement strand
AACTATAAAGTACTAGTAACTAATAAATTAGATTTAATTAAGAAAGCGGATTATATAGTCCTTCCCGGCGTTGGAGCATATCCAGATTGTAAAGATGGGTTAATAAAAATAGAAGGTTTAATGGAGGTCTTGATAGATCAAGTTATTAAAAATTGTAAACCTTTTCTTGGTATTTGTGTTGGTATGCAATTAATGGGTGAATACGGATTTGAAAAAACATCAACAATGGGTTTTGGATGGTTAGAAGGAAATGTAGAAAAAATAAAGTCTATAGGTAAAGATGCTTTAGGTAGAAATTTAAAAATTCCTCATATGGGTTGGAATAATTTAAAAATATATAAAACAAACCATCCAATTTTAAAAAACATATCTGAGTTAGAACAATTTTATTTTGTTCACTCTTATTATTTAAATACTTTAAAGGAAGATCAAATATTAGCAGATACAAATTACAATCATAAAATTCCTGCGATAGTAGGTAAAGATAATTTTATAGGGGTTCAATTTCATCCTGAAAAAAGTAGTGAATCGGGTCAAAAAATAATTACTAACTGGTTAAATTGGAAGCCATAAACGTTAAAATGAGATAAGAATATGGATATTAAAATAAATACAAAAAAAAATAAATCAAATGTAAAAGCAGAACTTTGTAAAAATCTAAATAAAGTTGATCTGCAAGAACTGTGTGATGCAACTGAGGATGCAATAACTGCAGGAGGAGGCTTTGGTTGGATTTTTCCTCCCTCGTTTAAAAAGCTTGAAGATTATTGGCGGGGAGTTTTACTTATACCCGAAAGAATTCTAATACTTGGAAGACTGGATACTGTAATAGCTGGATCCGTTCAGTTAATAAAACCTGCAAGAAATAATGAGGCACAATCACATGCATGTGGCTTAAGTACTTTTTTTTTCGCACCTTGGGCAAGAGGATATGGTTTGGCAAAAGCAGTATTTGAAAAAGCTGAATCTAAGGCTAAACATGATGGTTTTAAAGTAATTACTTTAGAAGTTAGGGAAACACAAAAAAGAGCAATACAATTATATGAACAAGCGGGTTTTATAAAATGTGGGACTAACCCTAAATCTGCTTACGTTAATGGAGACTATATAGCTGGACATTTTTATTATAAAGAATTGAATAAATGAAAAAAAATTTTTTTACACTATATCCTGCAATTGATATTAAAAATGGCAAGTGTGTTAGATTGCTATTTGGGGATATGGAAAAAGAAACCATTTATGGAGATAATCCTATTGATCAAGCACAATGGTTTGTTGATCAAGGAGCAGAGTGGTTACACATAGTAGATCTTGATGGAGCAGTCAAAGGTGAAAGTATAAATAAATTAGTTATATCCAAAATTTTAAAAAAATTACAAAATACAGTAAAAATTCAAGTTGGAGGAGGCATAAGAAATTTTCAACAAATGGATTATTGGTTACAAAATTCAATAGACAGAGTTATTTTGGGAACTTTAGCTATAGAAAACCCTGATTTTATAATAAACTTAGAAAAAAAATACTTTAAGAAAGTGGTTATTGGTACTGATGTAAGAGATGGAAAAATTGCTTTTCATGGATGGAAAACTCAATCAAATATTAAAGCAATAGATCTAATAAAACAATTTGATCCTGCTATAATAGATTCTATAATTTATACAGATATTTCACGAGATGGAAGTTTACAAGGAGTTAATTTGGAACAAACTTTAACTTTCGCTAAATCCATTAATATTCCTGTAATTGCATCTGGAGGCGTATCTTCTTTGAAGGAAATTTTCGAATTAAGTAAACAATTTTCTAGTGGTATAGAAGGTGTCATTATAGGAAGAGCATTGTACGATAATAAATTTTCTTTTTCTGAAGCTTTAGATATTATTGAAAAGGTATAACGACTATGCTTTCTACAAGAGTTATTGCATGTTTAGATGTTCATAATGGTAGAACAGTAAAAGGTATAAATTTTGTAAATTTACAAGATGCCGGTGATCCCGTTGAACAAGCAAGATTATATAGTAATATGGGTGCAGACGAAATATGCTTTTTAGATATTTCAGCGACAAATGAAAAAAGAAAAACAATATTTGAAGTAATATCAAAAACGGCTGAATCTTGTTTTGTTCCATTAACAGTTGGAGGTGGAGTAAATGATATTATTGATTTTAGAAATTTATTACGTTGTGGTGCTGATAAAGTATCAATTAATTCATCGGCTGTGCAAAGGCCTAATTTAATAAAGGAAGCATCAGATAAGTTTGGAAATCAATGTGTAGTTTTAGCTATTGATGCTAAAAATAATAATAATATGAAGAGCGGTTTCGAAGTTACAACTCACGGAGGTAGAAAACAAACTGGAATTGATGCTATGGAATGGGCAGAAAAAGGTGTTAATTATGGTGCTGGTGAAATTTTATTAACCTCTATGAGCGCTGATGGAACTAAAAAAGGTTATAACTTAAAATTAACTAAATTAATTTCTGAAAATGTAACTGTTCCTGTTATTGCGTCTGGCGGTGCAGGCAATCCTAACGATATGGTTGAAGTTGTATTAAAATCTGGAGCATCAGCCGTTTTAGCCGCTTCTATATTTCATTTTGGTATCTATTCAATTAAATCTGTAAAAAACGAAATGGCTAAAAATGGAATTTTAGTTAGAAATTGTGAGAATTAAAATGGCAGATCATATAACACAAACTCTTTTTAAAATTTTAAAAGAAAGAAAAAATTTTAATACAGATAAATCATATACAGCGCAATTATTAAATAATCCAAATTTGCTCGCCAAGAAAATTGGAGAGGAATCAACCGAGTTAATAATAGATTTGGTTAGTAATAATAAAACAGGGGTAATAAACGAGTCTGCAGATTTATTATATCATTTAATAGTCTCTTGGGTGTATTCAGGTGTGCATCCAGAAGAAATTTGGGATGAATTATCGAGAAGAACTTCAAAGTCTGGTATTGAAGAAAAAAAAAATAGGAAAAATTAAATGAATAATAATTATGATGAGAATAATATATTTGCTAAAATTTTAAGATCTGAAATTGATTGTAAGAAAATAAATGAAAATGATTATGCACTTGCATTTTTAGACATTAATCAACAAGCTCCAGTTCACATTTTAATTATACCTAAAAACCCTTATGTTAACTTTTATGATTTCAATAAAAATGCTTCATCAGCTGAAATTTTAGGTTTTTGGGAGTTGCTAAATAGTTTAATAGATGATCAAGGTATAAAAGATAATGGATTTAGAATTATTTCAAATTCTGGAAATGATGGAAATCAAGATGTACCTCATTTTCATCTCCATCTACTAGGTGGAAAAAATTTGGGAAAAATGATTAAATTAAGTAGTTAATTTTTTTTCAATAAAGTCCCAAAACATTTCTTCAATAACAATTGAACTATGGGTTTTTATTTCTCTAATTCCAGTCGGAGAAGTTACGTTAATTTCAGTTAAATAGTCCCCAATAATATCTATTCCAACAAAAATTAAACCTTTTTCTTTTAAAGACTCTGAAATTGTTTGGCAAATAAAGTGGTCGCGCTTTGTTAATGAAGTTTTCATAGGTTTACCACCTACATGCATATTTGATCTGCTTTCACCTTTAGATGGAACTCGATTTATTGCACCAACACTTTCGCCATTCAGTAAGATTATTCTTTTATCACCGTTTCTAACGTCAGACAAATATTTTTGTATCATAAGAGGTTCATTACTTTGTCTAAAAAACATTTCCAATATAGAATTTAAATTCTCATCTCCTGGCATAACATGAAAAACTCCCTGACCCCCATTACCATATAAAGGTTTAATTATAATATCTTTAAATTCATCTCTAAAAGACTTAATAATATTTATATCTTTAGAAATTAATGTCTCAGGCATCAATTCAGAGAAATTTGTTACAAAAATTTTTTCTGGTGCATTCCTAACTTCATAAGGATTATTTACCACTAATGTTTTGTTTGGAAGTTTTTCTAGTATATGAGTTGCTGTAATATAAGATAAATCGAAAGGAGGATCTTGTCTCATCATTACAACATCAAAATTTGATAATAATTCTAATTTTCTTATACCGTATTTATAACTATCAAGTTCATTCTCGGAGAACAACTGAAATTCACAAATATTTGCCAACACATTATTAGATCTAAGGATTAAATCATCAGGTTTAAAGTGACTAATACTGTGTTTTCGTTTTTGAGCTTCAAAAGCTAAAGCAAAAGTTGTATCTCCTTTTAAATCAAGACTTTCTAAAGGATCCATTAGGAATGCAATTTTTAATTTTTGCTTCATCTTTTGTCATCTGTAACAATTATATAATTAAAAACTTCTTTAACAAATCTTGCACTAGATGCTTGGTCTTTAACAAGTTTCATTTCTTCTTTACTTTCTGCAATTCCAACAATATAAGCTTTATCATTTATAACATCTATAGAAAAATTTAAGCTATTAATCCTTTTGTCAGTCATAATTCTAGCACGAATTTCACCTATGGAGGCTATGTCTCTGGCTATATTTTTTATACTTGAAACATCACTTACTTGAGTTTCATTATTTACCTCTTTAACACCTTTAATTTTCCATGCTATTTTAGTTAGCTCTATTTTATAATCTGGGATTGTTACTTTACCTGTTATTAAAACAGAACCATTATTTACAAAAATTCTAGTATCAGCAATAATATCAGGGTTGAACTTAAATATTTTATTAGAAATTTTTGTATGTATTATTCCATCACTTAAACTAATTCCTATTCCTTTTTCTTTTGAGGCAGAACCTAAAGAAGCAATGCCAGCTGCACCAATTAAAGGAGCACAGGATTGTAATATGAACAAGATTAGAATTGTAAATAAAAACTTTATCATTTTAATACCTCTATAATATTAATTTATACTGTATAATAAAAATAAAACAAAATTTATAATTTTCATTATTTTTTTGTATTAATATTTTCATTGTTTATTTTAATAGCTTCCTCATATATTATCTTTTTAGATAACCCAGTTTCTGAAACAATCATATTTACAGTATCTCTTAAAGAAAAAGATGATAGTTTCTCTTTAATATTACCTTTTATTATATCAATATCTAAGTCTGAATTTAATTGATACCCTGAAATGACAACTACTATTTCCCCTAATAATGGTATATTACTTTCTTTTCGTTTTAATAAGATATTTTCAATATTTTCTAAATCGCTTAGTATTACATCTTCATGAGTTTTGGTTAATTCTCTCATAATAGAAATTTTTCTATTGCCATAAATATTCAACATAACTTTTAAAGTGTTAGGCAATCTTATACATGTATCAAACCATATACCAGTCATCTGATTATATTTGGTCAGTAAAAATTTTTTTTCTTTACCAGATTTGTTAGATGGAATAAATCCTCCAAAGTAAAATTGATCAGAAGGTAAATTCGATAGTACTAAAGCATTTATAACTGAAGATGGGCCTGGCGAATGAGTGACATTTATATTTTTTAAATAACATTCTTGGACAAGTTTGTAACCTGGATCCGAAATTAAAGGTGTTCCAGCATCACTTACTAAACCAATAGATTTATCAAGTAAAAGCTGGTTTATGACGTAGGGTCTCTTTTTACTAGCATTATGATCATTATAAGAAATAAGAGTTTTGTTTTTTACCCCATGTGCAGATAATAATTTACTAGTTTTTCTAGTATCTTCACATAAAAGAATATCTACAAAATTTAAAAGTTTTAAAGCCCTGATTGTTATATCGTCAAAGTTTCCAATCGGAGTTGCAATAATATATAAGCATCCTTTCAAATATTCAGAATTACTAGTGTTTGAAACATCCAGATCTTCTTTACTTAATTTTTTCAATAGATTACCTTGATTCAAATACTTGATGGGGTTTCATGTTTGTTTTTCAAAAAAAAAATTATTTTATAATATTATTTTTTACACTTTTATTTATTAATTCATGTAATCAAACTGATATAGTTAATTCGAAGATTATTATTGATAATACTATATCAAAACCATTATTAACAAACAAAAAGATAATAGTTAATAAAAAAAATAATTCATTAATTTTAAATGCAAAAAAATATATTAAAAAGAATGATACTTTTGTAAAAAATGAAAATAGTAAAATAATAAAAAATAATTTAAATTTACTTTATGGTAAAGAATTGAATGTAAAAAATGAAAATGATGTCGTTTTTGAATTTCGTAATGAAAGGTTGTTAGAAGGAAGAGAATTATCAAATCAAAATCTAAAGAAAAAAACAAACAAAGCTCTTACAGCTGTTTTTAAAATGTTAAAAAGTAACCCTAGTTTAGAAAATCAGAATCTAAATTTAAAAAATGAAGAGAATTTAAATCACTCAATTGATTATTCATTAAAATTAAATCAGTTTCCAAATAATATAGTTGTTAAGAATATTATAGTTTTTCTTCCATTTACAGGGCCGTATTCAAATAATTTT
Organism: uncultured Rhodobacterales bacterium; assembly: GCA_964633395.1. Taxonomy (GTDB): domain Bacteria; phylum Pseudomonadota; class Alphaproteobacteria; order Puniceispirillales; family Marisalimonadaceae; genus CAJJBL01. The sequence goes on along the minus strand of CAZWGZ010000045.1, from coordinate 4,433 downwards.
GGTAATAAAATTCGAAAAGCAATAGACCTAAGTATTTTAAGGTTTGGAACTGATAATATTAACGTAGTATACTTTGATACTGGTACAAATTATTTATTAGAAGAAGTAGAATTATTAATTGAAAAAATAAAACCTGAAATAATTTTAGGTCCATTTACTAGAGCATCTGTTTTAAAACTAAAGCCATATATAAAAGAAAATTTAATACCAATGTTTGCTTTTACCAATGATATTGCTTTAGTTGAAAAAAATATTTGGTCTCTAGGCTTTTCTCCTGAAGAGCAAATAGATAGCATTATTAAATGTTCCTTAGATAAAGGTCATAAAAATTATGGTCTAATAGTTCCTAACGATCTGTATGGAGAAATTATATTAAATAGAGCTATAGATAATTTAAGTGAAAAATCTTACACTTCTTTTAAAAAACTTTTATTATCTAATACAGAAATGACAAATAAGTCTAAGTTAGAATCTATTTTGAAAAGATTTTTGGATTATAATAAAGAACAAAACCAGATGCTAATGCCAAAGTTTGATGCTATTTTTATAGGAGGAAATGAAAACTTTGTTTTAGAAATAGCGCCTCTTTTGGCTTTTTTCGATATTGATTCCCAAAAAGTTCAAATTTTGGGAACTGAAAAATTTAATGTTAAGGCAATAAAAAATGAGCCTTCATTAGAAGGAGCATGGTTTCCAAGAATCTTGGATAGAGAAGATAGAAATGAATTAATAATATATAATAAAGAAGAAGATGAGCTAAAAAAAATTAAAGAAGACCTTAATACTGAAATTGAAAATAATAATTTTAGAAAAAATAACCTAAAAGCTAAAAGACTAAGGATAGTTTTAGATAGAAAAGCTAGAATAAAGGAGAAAGATTTTACACTAGTTTGGAAAAATACATGGGGAGATGATGTTAACTATTTTTCAAAAGTTGGCTTTGATACTGGTATTCTTGCCATTAATTTTTTAAATCAAGATAAAAAGATAGAGGAATATATAGAAAACATTGAAGGATTAGTAACAGGCTTTAAATTTGCAGCAAATGGTTATGTAAAAAAATTATCCTCTGTAGTAGAAATACAAAAACTAGGTAAACTTCAAAACATAAGAGATTGTTTTAATAATAACTAGTTCATTAGATATTTGAGTATGCTATTTAGCCTTATTAAATGATTTTTGTTAACTTTTATTATTCCTTTACTAATATTTACAATTTTCTCATTTTTTAAATTTAACATCTTTTCATTAGTTATTATACTTGTATCCAACAATGAATTAATTTGTATGCCTTTTGTTAACCGTAATCCCATAATTAATAAATCTTTGTTAGTTTCACAATTATCTATAAATTTCACTTGATTAAATTGACCATTAAGAAAATTTTTTGATAACCAAGATTTAGGACTTTTATAATTCTCAATTTCAAACCTCTTGTTTTTTTGATTTGATGACCATAATCTACTGTATGCTCCAGGTCCTATTCCAATCCAGTTTTCGCTGTTCCAATAATTTAAATTATGCTTACTTTGAAATTGTTTTTTGGAGTAATTAGAAACTTCATATTTAATATATTTATAATTATTTAATATATTATTTGTAAGATTATAAAAATCGGCCGAGAGATCTTCATTGATTATTTCTAAGAGGCCTTTTTTAAAATCTGCATGGAACTTTGTACCTTCTTCTATGGTTAATTGATATACAGAAAGGTGATTTAAGTTAAATTGTTTTAAAAAAGAATTTAACTCACTTTCCCACTCTTTAAGGTTTTGACCTGCTAATCCATATATTAAGTCCGTAGAAACATTTGAAAAAGTGTTCATGGCCATTTCTATAGCAATCAAAGCATCTTGATAATTATGCTTTCTTCCAAGAAACCTTAGATTTTTATTATTTAAAGATTGAACACCAAGTGATAATCTATTTACGCCTAATTTTTGAATATCTTGAAACTTTTCTCTCTCGTAAGAACCAGGATTGGCTTCTAGAGTTATTTCAATGTTTTCCTCAAATTTAAAAATTTTATCTGCAGTATATAATATTTTTTCAATAACCTTTAATGGCATTAATGATGGTGTTCCACCTCCAAAAAATATTGTATTTAATTTATTATATTGAACACCATATTTATATAAAATATCTTTCATTTTATATAACTGATTAGTATATGCCTGTATCCAGTCATCTTCATTTACAGATTCAATTTTATGTGAATTAAAATCACAATATGGGCATTTTGATTCACAATATGGCCAGTGAATATATAAGCTAAAGTTATTATTATTTAATACAGTCAATATTTTAAACTTGGAAAGCAAATATCAATTAATTTATCAAATGCAATAGATCTGTGACTAATACTATGCTTAAACTTAGGTTCTAGTTCACCATATGTTTTTTTATACCCAATTGGTGTAAAAACAGGATCATAACCAAAACCATTTTGACCTCGAGGTGGCCAAGTAAAAAACCCCTCTACACTACCTGAAACTGTAACGTCAAATTGATCTGGCCAACAAATAGACAATGAGCAAACAAAGTTGCATTTAAGGTTAGGATTTGTAATATTTTTAATAGCTTTATGTACTTTCAACATTGCCAAATCAAAATTCTTTTCTTCTCCAGCCCATCTTGCTGAATATATCCCTGGTTCATCATTAAGATCTTTGAAACATATACCACTATCGTCAGATATACATGGTAGACCAGTTTCCTTTGATACAAACTTTGATTTTATTAATGCATTTTCTTCAAATGTTAAACCATCTTCTATTGGTTCGACTATTTGAAGTTCATGAGCGGATAGAATTTTAATATTAAGTGGTTTTAGTAACTCTTTAATTTCTCTAATTTTACCTTTATTATGACTTGCAATAACTAGTTTTTTTTCTTCAAACACTCTAATATTCATTTTATATTAATCTAATCCTAGTGCTTTTCTTTGAATTTTGAAAATATCATTAGTACCAATTTCAGCTAAATTTAAAAGATTAAGGAACTGTTGTTTATTAAAAGGATTTTTTTCAGCAGTAGTTTGAATTTCAACTATACCGTTTTGTTCGGTCAATACAAAGTTTCCATCAGTGTCTGCATCAGAATCTTCTACGTAGTCAAGATCAAGTATTTCTTGATTTTTCCAAATACCACAGGATATGGCAGCAACTTGATCACTAATAGGATTTTCGGTTATTTTACCACTCTTTAATAAAAAACTAATAGATTCATATAACGCAACCCAAGCGCCTGTTATTGAAGCTGTTCTTGTGCCTCCATCGGCTTGAATGACATCACAGTCAATTTTAATTTGAACTTCACCTAATTTTTTTAAATCTATAACTGACCTTAATGATCTTCCTATTAATCTTTGTATTTCATGAGTTCTACCTGATGCTTTTCCTCTTGTGACCTCTCTATCCATTCTTGAATGTGTTGATCTAGGAAGCATTCCATATTCAGCAGTCACCCATCCCTTTCCTGAGTTTCTTAACCAAGGAGGAAGTTTTGTATCTATTGATGCAGTGCACAATACATGAGTGTTTCCAAATTTAGCTAAGCAAGACCCTTCTGCATATGGTGAAATTTTTGCCTCAAGGCTAATATTTCTTAATTCGTTAAAATTTCTTTTTGAATGTCTTATAATTGTTTCTTTATTCATTTGAATTTCATCTGTAATTTATTATTAAAATTAACTATTAGCTTAAATCATAAAAAAATTCTAATTTTAAATTATTAAATCGTCCTGCCTCTTGCAAATTTAATTAAGACTAACTATTTCACAGGCATGTATTCTAATTAGGAGAAGTCAATTGGCCAAAGAACAAGAACCATCAAATATTACTGATGATGAAAAAAACGTTAATGAAAAAGAAAAAATGGAAGTAGAACAATTTCTTGATGAAGAAGTAGAAAAAGAAGAAGAAGAAGAAGAAGAAGAAGAAGAAGATAATGACCTTGAAGTCAAAATTAAAGAATTAAAAGATCAATTAATGAGAACATTAGCTGATGGTGAAAACTTACGAAAAAGAACATTAAAAGAAGTTGAACAAGCAAAAAAATATAGTCATATTTCATTTGTTAGAGATTTAGTTTCTTCGGTTGATAATTTAAAAAGAGCTTTAGATTCTATTCCTGAAGATAAATCTAATTTATCAGAGCCTATAAAAAACTTAATATTAGGTTTAGAAATCGTAGAAAAAGAAATTGTTACTACACTAGAAAAAAATAATATTAAGCAAATATCTCCATTAGGAGAAAAATTTGATTACAATTTTCATCAAGCCATGTTTGAAATACCTACTAATGATTGCGATCCAGGATTAGTTGTTGAAGTATCTCAAAATGGATATCTATTATATGACAGGTTAGTGAGACCTGCAATGGTTGGAATCTCTAAAAAAATTGAAGAAAAAAAAGATAATCAAGAAACAGAA
>CAZWGZ010000044.1:0-10907 GCA_964633395.1 uncultured Rhodobacterales bacterium | reverse complement strand
ATAAAACATGATAAAGGTGAGAGAACTATATCTGGAACATTAATTGCAGGAAATATGCCCAGAATTATTAATATTCAAGGTATACCAATAGAATCTGACTTTCCAAAAACTGCGCTATATCTTAGAAATCATGATAGACCTGGCTTTATAGGTGACTTAGGAAATACTTTAGGTAAAAACTCTATAAATATTGCTTCTTTTCATTTAGGTCGACGTGACATTGGTGACGAAGCCATTGCATTAGTTGAAGTAGACGGTGGTATTGATGAAAAAATTGTTAAAGAAATAAAATCCTTGCCACAAGTAGCAAGGGTAAATGTAATTAATTTTGATTAATTTAAATTATCTTGATGATCTTATGAAAAATAATTAGATACATAATAAAGTATGTTATATAAATTATAATTTTATGTAATTAGGATTGTTTTTTATGACTACTTTAATAAGTCAAAAAGGATTGTTGCCTGCAGGATTAAGCGATGTTCTTTATCCAAGTGCAGAAATTCAAGCTAAAACTATAGAAAATCTATTAGATATTTTTTCAAGTTATGGTTATTTACGAATTAAACCTCCACTTGTAGAGTACGAAGATAGTCTTTTATCAGATGGTCCAGGTAGTCTTTTAAAAGATTCCACCTTTAGGATTATGGATCCTTTATCTCAAAAAATGATGGCGGTTAGATCAGATATGACTGCTCAAATTTCACGTATAGCTTCTACAAGAATGTTACATTTACCTCGTCCATTGAGATTATCATATTCTGGAGATGTTTTGAGGGTTAAAGGTGATAGTTTTAATATGGAGCGTCAAAAAACTCAAGTAGGTGCAGAATTGATAGGTGTTCAATCAGAAGCTGTGGATTCTGAAATAATTCTTGTTTGTTTGCAAGCTCTCAAATCAATAAATATAAAATCTATTACTGTTGATTTAAATTTACCTTTTTTAAGAAATTATTTATTAAAGGATGTTCCAACTACTTTAAAAGAAGAAGTAAATGAAGCTATAGATAGAAAAGATAAAAACTCTCTTAAAAAAATAGGAATATGTGATTATGAATTAATTTTAAAATTCATGGATGCTGCAGGAGATCATAATCATTCCATCAAAATTTTATCTGTTTTAAAATTAGATGGACTTTTGGCGGAAGCAAGAGATTATTTACTAAATGTTGTAAAAATTATTAAGGAAAATAATACATCAGTAAATATATCTATTGATCCTCTCGAAAATAGAGGGTTTAAATATCACACAGGATTATCGTTTACCTTTTTTTCAGAAAATTATAAAGGAGAAATAGCTAAAGGTGGACGTTATCAAACCATGTCGGATGAAACGGCAACGGGATGTACTATTTATACAGAAAAAATTTATAATACATTGCATGATTTAATTGATAATAAGTTGGTATATATTCCTTTTTTAAATATGGATGTTGCTGATGAAATTATAAAAAAAGGATTTAATATAATTTTTGGCAGCAATTCTAGTATTGATACAGATCAAGAAGCTATTGAAATGAATTGTAAATATATTTGGAAAGACAAAACTATTAAAAAATTAATTTATTAACTTTAGAATTAAGGATTATTTATGAGCAACGTTATTATAGTTGGTACCCAATGGGGTGATGAAGGTAAAGGTAAAATTGTAGACTGGTTATCTGAAAAAGCTGACTTAGTTGTTAGGTTTCAAGGTGGTCACAATGCTGGTCATACTCTAGTTATTGATGGTAATGTTTTTAAATTATCACTTTTGCCTAGTGGTATTGTTAGAGAAAACACTGTTGTCTTAATAGGTAATGGTGTTGTTATTGATCCATTTCATCTGATTAAAGAAATAAAGCAATTAGAAGAAAAAAATATAAATATAAATCCTGATAACTTGATTGTGTCTGACAGTGCATTTCTAATTCTACCAATACATCAGATAGTTGACGAAATTAGAGAAAAAAATAATGGTTCAAAAAAAATTGGAACTACTGGAAGAGGTATAGGTCCTGCATACGAAGATAAGGTAGGTAGGAGAGGTTTGAGAATATGTGATTTTTTAAATAAAGATGAATTTGAAAGTAATATGAAGAAGATATATGATTTTCATAATATATGGCTTTGCGCTATGGGAGAAGAAAAACAAGATTATCAGGATGCTTTTAATAAATTATGGAATATAGGAAAAACCATTATTAAATTTATTCAACCATCATGGTTAATAATAAATAATTTTAAAACATCAAAAGCAAATATTTTATTTGAAGGTGCTCAAGGTACGTTCTTAGACGTAGATCACGGCACATACCCTTACGTAACTAGTAGTAACACTATTGCTTCTCAGGCAGGTATTGGTTCTGGTATGGGTCCAACTGCAATGAATTATGCTTTGGGGATAACTAAAGCATATACAACTCGAGTTGGATCAGGACCTTTTCCAACGGAAGATAATGGGGATGATGGTAACAAATTGGGTACAAAAGGACATGAGTTTGGCACTGTTACTGGAAGACAAAGAAGGTGTGGTTGGTTTGATGCTATTCTTGTAAAACAAGCTGTAGCTTTATCTAGTATTAATGGCATAGCTTTTACTAAATTAGATGTTTTAGATGGATTTAAAGAGATTAAAATCTGTGTTGGATATGAAATGGAATCAAAAAAAATAGATTATCTTCCTTCCTCTTCTGTGCAACAAGCAAAAGTCAAACCTATTTACGAAGTTATGAAAGGTTGGAAAGGGAGTATAGCTGGTATACAAAATATCGAAGACCTTCCATATGAAGCTAAATTATATATACAAAGAGTAGAAGAGTTGATTCAATGTAAAATTATTTTAATTTCAACAAGTCCAGAAAGATCTGACACAATAGTTTTAGAAAATCCATTTGATGTTAATTGAATTTAATCTTTAATTTTTTACAATTAATTTTAATTCATGCGCTTTAAACTTCATTGCTTCTTGAAGTTTTTCAAAGGCTCTAGTCTCAATTTGCCTTATTCTTTCTCTACTAACTTTGTATTCTTGAGATAAGTCTTCTAAAGTCTTTGGTATTTCAGATAACCTTCTTTTTATTATGATATCCTTTTCTCTAGGTTTTAATAAATCTAAGGCTTCGATCATCATTTTCTTTCGTATGTTTTTTTCTTCTTGTTCAACAAATTTAACTTCTTGACTGTCTCTTTCATCAGCAAGTAAATCTTGCCATTCACCTTCTTCTCCATCATGTCGACTTATACGTGAATTTAGTGAATAGTCACCTCCTAGCATTCTTCTATTCATATTAACTACCTCTTCTTCAGCAACATCTAAAGTTTTAGCTATATGATTAACTTGATTAGGAGAAAGATCTCCATCTTCTAGAGCATTAATTTTGCTTTTAATTTTTCGGAGGTTAAAAAATAATTTTTTTTGACTCGCTGTAGTTCCAATTTTAACTTGTGACCAACTTCGTAAAACAAATTCTTGAATAGCAGCTTTTATCCACCACATCGCATATGTAGCAAGTCTAAATCCTCTTTCTGGATCAAATTTTTTAACCGCATGCATCATTCCTATATTACCTTCTGCAATTAAATCAGCAACTGGAAGGCCATATCCTCTATATCCCATAGCTATTTTAGCAACTAACCTTAGATGACTAGTTACAAGTTTATGAGCAGCTTTAGTATCGCTTTTAGACAACCAATCTTTAGCTAATGTATATTCTTCTTCAGGTTCCAACATAGGAAACTTTTTAATTTGGTCTAAATATCTTCCAAGATTATTATCAGGTGAAAGCATAGATAAATTCATTGATTTAGAATTACTCATTTTTTGACTCCTATATTAATATATATAAGCCTTTATTTATAATTTTAAAGAGATTTTAGTATTTATATAAATTTTTTAATTCTTTAAAACATTTATCAAATATTTAATATCTTTTGGTAAAGGACTAACAAACTCAAGATATTGTTTTGTTATTGGATGCATAAATGATAACTTTGTGGCATGAAGTGCTTGGCGTTTAAATAAACGAGCGGAAGCAATTTTATGCTTGTGGACTTTATCAACCATTTTTTTTTGTGATAAAGGTTTGCCATACAACGGATCTCCAATAATACTATGACCCAAATCAGAAAAATGAACTCTGATTTGATGAGTTCGCCCTGTTTCTAGTTTGCATTCTATTAAACTAGCTAAAGGAGGATACATGTCTAATATTTTCCATTTTGTAATAGCCATCTTTCCTTTATTAGAAATGGCCATTTTTTTTCTATCAAAAATTGATCGCCCAATTGGTTTTTCTATAAGACCATCATTTTGAGGTTGTCTCCATACTACAGCATTATATCTTCTATCTAAATCATGAGCCATAAATGTTTTACACAATCTAGCATGTGATAATTCTGTTTTGGCAATTACCATTACCCCACTTGTATTTTTATCTAATCTATGGACTATACCAGGTCTTTTAACACCGCCAATACCTTGAAGAGATTCACCACAGTGAAATAGAAGAGCATTGACTAAGGTGCCGTTAGGTGAGCCAGGTGCTGGATGAACTACTATTCCAGCTTGTTTATTCAAAACAATTATAAATTTATCTTCATAAAATATTTCTAAATCTATTTTTTCAGGAACGGGAGTAGCGTCTTCGGGTATTGGTATAATTATTTTGACTGACTGATAGTTTTTAATTTTAAAAGAGGGGTCGTTTATTATTATCCCGTCAATTTGCAAATTATTATTTTCAATTATTTTTTTTACTCTACTTCTTGATAATGATAAATTATTATTATCTAAATCTTGTTTTGAAACTGGACTTGCTTTAATAGCTTCTGTAACCCATACATCAAGTCTATTGGTAGGTATATCAAAGTCTCTAACAAACAATTGAATTTCAATAGGATCTATCATGTCTAATATATTTAACTCAGAAGAAGAAAAAAAATCTAAAATAGTTTCTAACATAAAGATTATAAAAATTTTTGCTATTATTTTAGGTATTTTAATAATAATAGGACTGATAGCATTATTTATAGGGTTAACAAGAAACTACAAAAAAATAGAGGAAAATAATAAAAGTAAAAATTATTCTCTTAGTAAGAAAACAGAAGAGTTAGTTAAATTTAATTTTTTTCAACCAAATGATGCTCAACTAATTTCTGCCTCATTAGGCGCTGGCGACGAAATTTTGTTAAGATATTTATATAAAGGTAATAATGTATTAGTAATATTAGATAAGAAAACAAAGCAAAAGAAAACTATTATTACTTTAAAAAAAGAATTGAAAATTTGGTAAAAAAGAAAGTTATGACGATGGACAAAAAAACTATTTTAATGGGTACTGATACTGTTTCTGGGATAGCTCCTGAAATACTAGATTCAATTATAGCCGCATCAAAGGTAAAAACTTTACCATATGGAAATGATATTTTTACACAAGAATGCAAAGTGAATATTAGTAAAGTTTTTGAAAAAAAAAATATAGAAATTATTCCAATGATGTCTGGAACGGCATCAAATTCTTTGGCTCTAACGAGTTTTCTTCCCTCTTATGGAAGTCTTTTATGTCATGATGAATCACATATTAATAAAGATGAAGGTGGCGCTCCAGAGTTTTTTTCAAATGGAGGAAAATTAATTAGTATATCCCATGAAACGGGTAGATTGAATGCAGAAATTTTAAATAATAAAATAAATTTTTTGAATTATAAGGGTAAAAGAAATTCAAAGCCTTACGGAATTTCTATTACACAATTGGCTGAAAATGGGACGATCTACACGATAGAAGAGATCAAAGAGATTAGTAGTGTATGTAAAAAACATGATTTATTTTTACATATGGATGGTGCAAGGTTTGCGAATGCAATGGCATCTAATAATAATTTATCTCCAGCTGAAGCCACATGGAAAATAGGAGTGGATTGTTTGTCATTAGGCGCTACAAAAAATGGAGCTATGGCGGCTGAAGTGATAATTTTTTTTAATACTAAATTAGCCGAAGAAGCAAAAAATAAAATTAAACAAACAGGACATTTATTATCTAAAACTAGATTCATTTCTGCTCAATTAAATGCTTGGTTTAAAAATGGATTATGGCTTTCTCTAGCAAAATCTGCAAATAATAAAGCAACTTACTTAAGTGAACAATTATCAAAGTTGAACGCGTTTGAACTAATATACCCAACACAGGGTAATGAAGTTTTTTTTAAAATTAAAAAAACAACGTATGATATGATAATAAAATTAAATATCATCCCGAACCTTTGGTGTAAAATAAACGACGAAATGCTGGTAATAAGATTTGTAACATCTTTTGAAACAGAACAAAGTTCTCTTGATATGATAATTGCAAGATTACGCAATGAATTTAATTAGAAATTAAAGTCCATAGTTTAAGTATAATGCTATATTTAAGATAGTTGAGTTTAGTGTAGATATAATATCTTTCTCAAAAACAAATGAAAAATGCCCGATTGAAGAATATCCTAATAATAAAGGTAGAATATAGATTCTTATCATAAAAATTAACCATGCAATATAAAGTGGAATAATTGGTTTAACAATAAAGTATGGTACTAGTTTATTGGTAAATTTAATAATAGGCTCAGTAATTTTCTTAAATACACTATTTATAAAAAAAGTGCTATCTTCAGGCAATAACATATTAAGAAAAAATTTGATAATTAATATGACCATTAAAAAGCCAAATAAATAGTCAATTCCTACAAGCCAAATTGGAAAAATAATATTCATCTGATCATTATATAATTTAAAATTAAAACTTTAAATCTATAATTTATTTAATTTTAATAATTTAAGTTAAAGCTGTTTTTTTATGATAGAAAATACATATAAATTTTATAAAACTTGAGGTAAGTAAATGAATAATCCACAATATATTTTTTCTATGTACAAATTAAGTAAAACTTATCCTGGCAGTAAACAAGTAATTAAAGATATTAGTCTTTCTTTTTTACCTGGTGCTAAAATAGGAGTATTAGGTGGGAATGGAGCAGGAAAATCTACTTTGTTAAAAATAATGGCCGGGATTGATAAAGATTTTAATGGCGAAGCTAAATTAGCTGATGGAATTAAAATTGGATATTTAGCTCAAGAGCCAGAATTAAATAATAGTTTAGATGTTTATGAAAATGTTATGGAAGGAATGTCTGAAGCTAAAAAATTAGTTGATGCTTTTAACGAAATTTCTCTTAAATTTTCCGAAAATTTAACTGATGATGAAATGAACGAGACAATCATTAAACAGGGAGAACTTCAGGAAAAAATAGATAATATTGATGCGTGGGATTTAGATAGAAAAGCAGAAATTGCAATGGATGCTCTTAGTCTTCCTCCTGGTGATGCAAGTATAGATCATTTATCAGGAGGTGAAAAACGAAGAGTAGCATTAGCAAAATTATTGTTATCAAGTCCCGATTTTTTATTGTTAGATGAACCTACTAACCATCTTGATGCTTTATCAGTTGCATGGTTACAAAGATTTCTTCATGATTTTCCTGGAACTGTAGTAACGATAACTCATGACAGATATTTTCTAGACGAAGTAGCAGGCTGGATTTTAGAATTAGATAGAGGAGAAGGTATCCCTTATAAAGGGAATTACTCAGGATGGTTAGAACAAAAACAAAAAAGACTTGAAATTGAAGGAAAGGTAGAAGAAGCAAAAAAACGAAGATTAAGTGAAGAGTTAGAATGGATAAGAGCAGCGCCACGAGCCAGACAAGCTAAATCAAAGGCTAGAATATCATCTTATGATGAATTAGTAGCCCAAGAACAAGATAATGTAATGAATTCAGTAAATCTAGTTATTCCTCCAGCTCCGAGATTAGGTAATGATGTTATAAGTTTTACTGAAGTATCAAAGTCTTTCGAGAGTAAATTACTTATAAATAAACTTTCATTTAAATTACCTCCAGGTGGAATAATTGGTATTATTGGAGCTAATGGTGCAGGTAAAACAACATTATTTAAATTAATTACGAATGAAGAAAAGCCGGATAGTGGTGAAATTAAAATAGGAGAAACTGTCAGTTTAAATTATGTAGATCAATCTCGAGATGATTTAAAGCCTGATCAAAATATATGGGAATCTATATCGGATGGTCTTGATGAAATACAAATAGGTAAAAAGACTATACAAAGTAGAGCTTATGTAGGACAATTTAATTTCAAAGGATCAGATCAACAAAAAAAAGTAAATCAATTATCTGGTGGTGAAAGAAATAGAGTTCATTTAGCAAAAATGTTAAAGACTCCAGGTAACGTTTTATTATTAGATGAACCTACAAATGATTTAGATGTTGATACATTAAGATCCTTAGAAGAAGCAATTCTAGCTTTTTCAGGATGTGTTGTGGTTATTTCTCATGACAGATGGTTTTTGAATAAACTAGCAACTCATATTCTAGCCTTTGAAGGTGAAAGTCATGTAGAGTGGTTTGAAGGTAATTACCAAGATTATGAAGATGACAGGAAACGAAGGCTAGGTGAAGATTCATTAAATCCTAAAAGAATTAAATATAAGCCTATTTCTAGATAAATTTCTATTTAAGTTTATCTAGTTTATTTAATAACGCTTCAAAACTTCCTTTGTTTTTTCTTAAAATAGAAATAGTTTCAGCTTTATGGGAGCTAACTAAAGATACATTCTCAATTTCTAAATCAAGAATTAAAAAAGAATTTTGGTTATTAGCTGCAAGCTTCCACAAAATCTTAACTGAAGGTTTTAACTTTTTTGGATCCTCAATAATACCTCTAACGTAAACTAATTTTTTCCCTCTCAATTCAGTGCTAATGGTTTTGTAAGATAGAGTTGAAAGTGTGTTAAGATGGACTTCTATTGTATTTATGATTTGATTTAGCAAAACTATTTCGTATTTTTCTTTTTGAGCACTCGTAGCTTTTTTCCAAAAAGCTCCTGTTGTCGCTCTTGCCATAAAATTTATATTAATATACTTTTCTATTAATAATCTTATTTTTTGGGTTCTTTTCTTTGGATCTAAATTAACTGTATTAGTAGCATGTTGTTTGGCCTCAACCAACATTTGTTCAACAGTATTGTTTGCCTTTTTTAAATTATCAGCAGTAGCCTCTAGTGATAAAAAGAAAAAAAATATTTGAGCAATAAAAACAATAGTAAATATTTTTTTCACTGGTATCTTACTGTAATAATTGTTCAAACGCTTGATCCTTTTCTTTATCTTTATATTTATTATATTCATTATTATAAACAGTAGCTCTTCTATTTTGTATATAGAAAGATCTCATCTTAATATAAGGGTCAGATGAGTTGTAAACACTTTCAAGAGTACCTGATAATTTTTCTCTCACGGTCACAATATTAATAGGAACTTCAAGCAAATTAACATCATCAACTTTACTAGGAGATATGTTAGCAATATTTTGTTTATCAACAATATACCCAGAAAAATCTCGTGTATTTTTGGGCCCTAAAAAGGGGATCATTAAAAATGGTCCTTCAGGAACGTTATATTTTGCTAAAGTGGATCCAAAGTCTTTTTTATTAATAGTAGTTTGTTTATCGTCTAAATCATAAAAGCCTAGTGTAAGGCCGTTTAACATAAATTTAGCTGTTGCTAAAATCGTGTTCTCTATTTCTAATTGAAAAGCACTATTTATAATAGTCTGAGGTAAATTCATCCAATATAAATGCTGATTTATACTCTCACGAGCAGTTGCTGGAAGAGTAGATACATATTTTTTACTAATAGGTTTGACTATATGTTCATCAATATTTGTATTGAAGGCAAATATTTTTCTATTAAATTTTTCAAAAGGATCTGAAGTTTCACTTGTACGATTTATATTATTTGTACAACCACTAAGAAGTAAAATACTAGTTATGAGAATTATAAATATGGAATTAAATTTTTTCATATGAGAAGAACTTTTTAAATTTTATTAATACATTTATTATTATTATTTATTTATTAATTTTCTACAAGTTAAACTCTGACTATGCTAGAAATATTTTATGAATAGACAAATAATAACAAAAAAAAATATTTTTTATAATTATGAATAATTTTTATAATCATAAAGCATTTTTTGATTTAAATGAACCTCAAAAAGAGGCAGTTAAAACATTAGAAGGACCATTATTAGTGTTATCTGGAGCAGGCACCGGTAAAACTAGAGTGCTAATAGCAAGGCTTGCTAATTTGTTATATAGTAATGTAACTAAACCATGGAATATTCTTGCGGTTACCTTTACTAATAAAGCTGCAAAAGAAATGAAACATAGACTTGAAGCCTTAATAGGACCATCCGCAAATTCAGTATGGTTAGGGACTTTCCATTCTATAGCTGCAAAAATATTAAGAGAAAATGCAGAAATAGTAGGATTAAATTCTAATTATACAATAATTACTCCAGATGACCAAGTTAGACTTCTCAAGCAGATCATGCTTGATGAAAATATTGATATTAAAAAATTCACTCCTAAAGCAATGTCTGGCTTAATTGGATCTTGGAAAGATAAAGGCTATAAGCCAGAAAATGTAGACAATTTAAGTAATGATTTTTTTGCTAATGGTAAAGCTATAAATATCTATAAAATTTATCAATCGCGGTTAATAACTTTAAACTCGACTGATTTTGGTGATTTGTTAATGCATAATTTAACTATTTTTAGAGAATATCCTGATATTTTAAAAAAATATCATGAAAAAATATTATATTTTTTAGTTGATGAATATCAAGATACGAATACAACACAGTACTTATGGTTAAGATTGTTAGTTGAAAAGACAAAGAATATTTGTTGTGTTGGTGACGATGATCAATCTATTTATGGATGGCGTGGAGCACAGGTTGGAAACATATTAAGATTTGAAAAAGATTATCCATCTGCAAAAATTATAAAACTAGAAGAAAACTATAGATCAAC
>CAZWGZ010000043.1:0-11384 GCA_964633395.1 uncultured Rhodobacterales bacterium | reverse complement strand
GGTGGAATGCCAGATATGGGCGGCATGGGCGGCATGGGCGGCATGGGCGGCATGCCAGGCATGATGTAAGCTATATTTAAAAATTTAGATTTAAAAACACCTTTTCATAGTTTGTGGAGAGGTGTTTTTTTTTATTAAATATATAAGGTTTTTCTAAAGTTTAGTTCTATAATAAATAGAAAGAATTTGTAATTTTAATATTTTTGTTTAATAACGCTACAATATTGCTGTTAATCGCTACATTAGGGCACGCAGGAAATGCAATTGCAGCTAAATTAGCAATTAATGATGTTTCCCCAATGGTTATAGTTACATTACGATGGGGTTTAGTAGTTCTAATATTATTCTTCATAAAAAAAAATAAAATAAAATCTTCATTCACATTAATGAAAAAACATTCCTTATGGATTTTATTCATGGGAGGAATTGGTTTGTCTGGCTTTAGCGCATTGTTTTATACAGCCCCAAATTATACTTCTGTAATTAATATAGGGATTATTCAATGTACAATGCCAGCATTTATTTTAATTGGAACTTTAATTATCTTTAAAATCAGAGTTTTAAAAACACAGGTGGTTGGACTTTTTTTTACAATGCTGGGCGTTATTATTTTAATTTCTAATGGAAATTTAAGCTTGTTACTCAATTTAGTACCAAATTTTGGTGATATTATAATGCTAATAAGTTGTATTTTCTATGCTAGCTATAGTGTTGGTTTACAAAAAAGACCTGTTACTGATTACTTAACTATGATGTTCTATTTTGCAATGGCAGCTTTTATAACTTCTATTCCTATGTTGAGTATAGAAATATATATGGATAAAGTTATATGGCCAAATATTAATGGATGGATAATCATTCTTTACATAGCGGTAATACCTTCTTTACTTTCTCAAGTTCTATTTATGAGAAGCATAGATTTAATTGGATCAAATAAGGCAGGATTATTTACTAATTTAGTTCCAATATTTGTAGCTATTTTAGGTGTGATAATTTTAAATGAAACTTTTTATCTTTTTCATATTATTTCAATGATAACAGTTTTTTTTGGAATTTATATTTTCATTTTAGCAGATAAAACATCTAATAATTAACTTAAAATAATTTTGGTTCTATAATTTAATAGGTATTTAAACTCAGGAGGTCTTGATGAGTAATTTAAGTGATCGTCTTTCAAAATGTTACTCTAGCGCTATCCATGATGTCTTAAGGGAAATGGGATATTATGAAATTAGAAGAATTAACATCACATCCATATAATAATCGTATCTATTTCACCAACTGATCTGAATGATTAGGAAAAGAGTTTATCCTCAAATGGTCAATTAGAACCAATTGCAATAACTAAATGGTTTAATATGTGATAACTTGTTGCAAGCTAGTAATATCTAAGTTAGCAATGATAGAAATTTTTAAAAAGATAAAGTTATGGAAACTGTTGAAATACAAAAATTAGCAGAAAAATCAAATTCTTGGGCATTTGTTGAAGCTAGAAACTTAAGAGATAGATTAGTTAAATTAAATTCTTTATCGGGCTTGATTAACGAAGACCCTGTTTTGTTTGAAACTGGATATGGTCCTTCAGGCTTGCCTCATATTGGAACATTTGGTGAAGTAGCTAGAACTAATATAGTACAATATGCTTTTCATGTTCTAACAGGAAGAGCAACTAAATTAATATGTTTTTCAGACGATATGGATGGCTTTCGTAAAGTACCTGAAAATGTTCCAAATCAAGATATGTTAAAAAAGTATATTGATCACCCTTTAACTAAAGTCCCAGATCCTTTTGATAAATATGATAGCTTTGGCGCTCATAATAATTCTAAATTAATAGATTTTTTAGATCAATTTGGTTTTGAGTATCAATTTATCTCTGCTACTGATTGTTATAAAACTGGAAAATTTGATAATGCACTGAAACAAATTTTAATAAATTATGAAAAAATTAAAGGCATAATTATGCCTACTTTGGGTAAAGAAAGGCAAGAAACATATAGTCCTTTTTTACCAGTTTGTCCTAGAACAGGAAAAGTTTTACAAGTAAATATTACATCTATTAATCTAGAAGATTATACAGTTAATTATTTAGACCCAGAAACTGAAGTTTCAATGAATGTCTCAATTCTTGGAGGATCATGTAAGTTACAATGGAAATGTGATTGGGCTATGCGATGGTATGCTCTGGGTGTAGACTATGAAATGGCTGGCAAAGATCTATCTGAAAGTGTTATACTTTCTAGTAAAATACTTAAAGTTCTTGGTAAAATTCCACCCACTGGCTTTTCATACGAGCTTTTTTTAGATAGTAATGGAGAAAAAATATCTAAGTCGAGAGGTAATGGTTTATCTATTGAAGAATGGTTAAGGTATGGTACGCCTGAGTCTCTAAGTTTGTTTATGTACACTAACCCGAAGAGAGCCAAAAAGCTCTATTTTGATATTATTCCTAAAACAACGGATGAGTATTTTTCTCATGTTAAAAAATTTCATGATCAAACAATAGATCAAAAAATTGAAAACCCTGTTTGGTATCTACATAAAGGAAATCCTCCACAAATAGAGTTCCCAGTTACTTTTACTTTACTATTGAATTTAGCATCTGTTTGCCATGCGGAAGATACAGATATTGTCTGGGGTTATATATCAAGTTATGCTCCAAATATTAAAAGAAACAAGGAATTAGATAAATTGATATCTTTAGCTGTAAATTATTATAATGAAAAAATTGCTCCTACAAAAAAATATAGAGAGCCATCTCCAAAAGAAAAGAAAGGTATTGTTGAATTAATTGAAGCATTATCAAATTTAGATGAATCTGTTACTTCAGATGAAATTCAATCTATAGTATTTTCTATAGGAAAGGATCTAGAATATGAAAATCTCCGTGATTGGTTTAAAGGTCTTTATGAAACGGTTTTAGGACAATCACAAGGCCCTCGAATGGGTAGTTTTATTAAACTATATGGAGTTCAATCAACGAAGGCGTTGTTAGAAAAAGTCTTAGAGGGTAATTTAATAACAAAATAGGTTTATAATGATTTGGAAGTTGATTACTTATCTTGTACGTAAGCTAGATCCTGAAAAGGCTCATAAAATAAGTTTGTTTGCTTTTAAAACTGGAGTTCATCCAAGATTATCCCAAGTTAAAATACCAATTAAGATAAAGTCACTTAATTTTGTTAATCCATTAGGTTTAGCTGCAGGTTTTGATAAAAACGCTGAAGTTATAAAAAGTATACATTTTTTAAATTTTGGATTTACAGAAGTTGGTACAATTACCCCTCTACCACAATACGGAAACCCTAAGCCTAGAGTTTTTAGATTAGATAAAGATAAAGCTATAATTAACAGAAATGGTTTTAATAATTTAGGTATGATTAAAGCTAAAAAAAAATTAATCATTTACAGGAAACTTTTCCCTGTTGGTAGTAACTTTGTTGTTGGAATTAATATTGGCCCTAATAAAGATAGCTCAGATAGAGTTAATGATTATAAATTATTATCACAAGAACTTTCGCAATTTGCAGATTACATTACTATAAATATATCATCACCTAACACCCCAAATTTAAGAGATTTTCATGAAACTGAAAATTTAAAAAAAGTTATAAAAGCTGTTAAAGTTGGTATTTTTAATTCTAAAATTAAGAATGTAGAGTTACCTATTTTTTTAAAAATTGCACCTGATATTGATGAAACTAATTTAGAAACTATTATTAAGGTTGCGTATAATCAAAAAATAACAGGCTTAATAATATCAAATACGACAATAGAAAGAATTACTGGCCTTAAATCAAAAAATATTAATGAAGTTGGAGGTCTATCAGGTAAACCATTATTTTCAAAATCCACTAATTTGTTAGCTGTAGCAAATCAAATGATTAAAACTAATAATTATAAATTGTATTTAATTGCCGCTGGTGGTGTCTCAGATCAATATTCTGCTTATACAAAAATTTTATGTGGAGCTGATTTAATTCAACTTTATTCTTCAATGACGTATGAAGGTCCCATGATTGCCAATAAAATTATTAAAGGTATCCAAGATTTAATGAAGCGCGACAACATTCAATCTTTAGACGATATAAGAGGCATTGCTAGTAATGTTGAAATAGCAGTTAAAATAGCTAAAAATGGTTTGAAATAATCAAATAATTCTAATTAAATGAAAAGACTAATTTCATTTTGCTTGACGTTTATATATCCATAATTTATACCAAGGCATTAAATAAGAAGAGGGTAAAAAATGTCTAGAGTTTGTGAAATTTCTGGTAAAAGTGTAATGAGCGGCAATAACGTTAGTAATGCAAAAAATAGAACTAGAAGAAAATTTTTACCTAATCTCCAAAGTGTAAAATTATATAGTAAAATTTTAGATAAATTCATTGCTATGAAAATTTGCGTTCGTTCTTTGAAAACAGTTGAGAAGAACGGTGGTTTAGACACGTATTTAATGAAAACTAGTAATAGAGTACTAGCTCCAGAAGCTCAGGCCATAAAAAAAATAATGTTAAAAGCTGACAAAAAAATAACTGAAAATATTTAGTTTTTATCTTCATTAAAGAGATCTGCTAATTGTTCTGTAAGTGCCCCTCCTAATTGTTCTGCATCTGTTAAAGTAACAGCCTTATCGTAGTATCTTGTAACATCATGTCCTATTCCAATTGCGACTAATTCAACTGGTGATTTTCCCTCTATAAAAGAAATAACTTGTTTTAAATGTTGTTCTAAATAACTTCCACTGTTTGAAGATAAAGTTGTATCGTCAACAGGAGCACCATCGCTTATCACCATAAGAATTTTTCTATCTTCTAGTCTTCCTAAAAGTCTTTCATGAGCCCATAGCAAGGCTTCTCCATCTATGTTTTCTTTTAAAATTCCTTCTCTAAGCATCAAACCAAGCGAGTTCTTTGCTCTTCTCCAGGGCACATCTGCAGCTTTATAAATAATGTGTCTTAGATCATTTAATCGACCTGGGTATGATGGTTTACCATCATTAATCCATTGCTCTCTAGATTGTCCACCTTTCCAAGCTTTAGTTGTAAAGCCAAGTATCTCTACTTTTACTCCACATCGTTCAAGTGTTCTTGCCATTATATCTGCACAGATAGCCGCAATAGTTATAGGACGGCCTCTCATAGAGCCCGAGTTGTCTATTAACAACGTAACTATCGTATCTTTAAATTTCATATCTTTTTCTTGTTTATATGAAAGTGGAAATAAAGGCTGAGTAATAATTCTAGCTAGCTTAGATGCATCTAACATACCTTCTTCAAGATCAAAATTCCAAGTTCTATTTTGTTTTGCTTGTAATTTTCTTTGAAGTTTATTAGCTAATCTGGCAATGGCACCTTGTAATGTTTCTAGTTGTTTATCTAGAGTGCCTCTAAGTCTAATCAATTCCTCTTCTTCACAAAGTTCTGTGGCATTAATAATTTCATCATATTTAGAAGAAAAAACTTGATAATTATAATTAGCTTTATTTTTATCTGAATTATGACCTGTTAAGGGATTGGCGGCAAACTCTCCTTCACCTTCTCCATCCTGATTTTCCATATCAGTATCTTGAGTTTCTCCTTCCATTTCACTTTGATCATCGTTGGCTTCACTTCCACCGTCTAAGCCAGCTTCTTGGTCATCTTCAGATTCGCCTTGAGCAGATTCATTGCTTTCTTCGTCGTCATTTTCATTAGAGTCAGTATCTTCATTGTTATCTTCGCTATCACCGTTATTATTTTCATCATTCTCCCCAATTTCAGCTTGTAAGGCGGATAAAAGCTCTCTTGTTTTTTTACCAAAAACTTCTTGATTTGGGACTTGTTCAGATAATTGGTTTAATAAATTTCCAATTCTACTATTAATCCAAGGACGCCATTTCTCTAGAGAAATTAGAGTATTGTCAGGAGATTTAGATCCGGTAATTTTTTCTCTAATTACTAGATGAAGCGCATTTACCAAGGCTTCTTTATTATCACCACCAGGAATAGGTAATATAGTATCTTTAAATTTATTATCTAAAAGTGTTTTTAAATTATTTTTTAAGCCTATGAGGTTTTTAGTTCCTAAAGCTTCAACTCGAGCATCTTCCGCAATTTGGAATATTTGTGATGACAAATCTGAACTAGGAGCGATTTTTGAATGCAAAAGAGGATCATGATATTTAATTTTCAAAGCAATTTTATCTGATTCACCTCTAATTGTAGATATAGTTTCTTCATTTAAGTCTTTAATAATTTGTGGTAATCTAATTTCTTTTGAAGAGAGTAGACTAGCAGTACCAGAAAATTTTACTTCCCTTTCATTAGATGTTTCACCTGATATAGCTTTCAATGTAGATGCAGTAGCCATTTGAAATTGAGTGTATTTTGACTTATCATTCATATTTATTAAGCATCATTCATATTAACTGTTTCAATAAGATCTCTTCCAAAACATCTTTGATAGTATTCAGAGACTGTTGGTCTTTCCATTTCATCACATTTATTTAAAAATGTGAGTTTAAAAGCTAAATCTATATCTTCTATAATATTAGTGTTTTCTGCCCAAGTAATTACTGTTCTTGGAGACATAACAGTTGAAAGGTCCCCTGACATAAAACCATTTCTTGTTAATTCAGCAAGTGCAACCATAGATTTAATAGTCTTCTGTCCATCTGTATTATTAAAATTTGGAACTTTAGATATCACTATTTTTTCTTCAGCTTCGGCAGGTAAATAGTTTAATGTAGAAACAATAGACCATCTATCCATTTGACCTTGATTAATTTGTTGGGTTCCATGATACAAGCCTGTTGTATCACCTAAACCGACAGTATTAGCTGTAGCAAATAGTCTAAAATTTTGATGAGGATTAATAACCCTGTTGTTATCTAAGAGTGTTAATTTACCAGCAACTTCAAGAACTCGCTGTATTACAAACATTACATCAGCTCTACCCGCGTCATATTCGTCAAAAACAATAGCCACAGGGTTTTGTAATGCCCATGGAAGCACACCCTCTCTAAATTCGGTGATTTGCTTTCCATCTTTAAGAACAATAGCATCTTTGCCCACTAAGTCTAAACGGCTGATATGACTATCTAGATTAACACGAACACATGGCCAATTTAATCTAGCAGCAACTTGTTCTATGTGGGTGGATTTACCAGTTCCATGGTACCCTTGTATCATAACTCTTCTGTTGTAACAAAAACCAGCAAGTATTGCTTTGGTTGTAACTTCGTCAAATAAATAAGATGTGTCAATTTCTGGAACAAACTTAGTTTTTTCCTTAAAACCAGATATCTTCATATTAGTTTTAAATCCAAATACTTTGTTAGAATCAATCTCTAATGAGAGTGACTTTGGAAAAGTATCGCTATCAAAATCCATATTGTTAGTTAAACTAACTTCATTCATTATAATTTCTCCAAAATTTATTTTCTATTATTTGTTTATTTTAACTCTGCAAATGATTTTAAAATTGTTTTATAGGCATTTGATATAATTACAAATTTATCTTTATTATGTTTATCTTTAGTATTCTGTTGAGCATCAGGATGCCATTTTTTTGCTAGTAGTTTATATTTAGTTTTCACTTCTTTCAATGTGCTATCTGGACTAATCTCTAAAATTTTAAAAGAATGATTTAATTTTTTACAAATTACATGATTTTGATCTTTATTTTTTTTTTCATCAAAAAACTTAAACGCTTTTTGAAAATTTTGATTTAGTGCATTAGTACCAAATTTCCAACTTGGTCTATCCCAAGTTACGGCCTTCCTTATTTCAACTTCTAGCTCTTCTTCATTTAAACCAGCAAAATAATTCCATGACTTATTAAAGTCTCTAACATGATCAATGCAAAAATAATAATAGTCTTTAAGATTATTTCTAGATTTAGGTGCGGGGTATATGCCTAATTCATCACAATCTGGATTATTGCAAACTCTATCTATATTTTTTGGTTGTTCTTTTATCTTAAACATAACTCATCTTTTTAATTTTTTTAACTATATAATTATGAATTAATACGTGCAAGAGTGGATTTTATTTTTTTTAAATTAAATCTCTTATTAACATTTAATCGAGGCATACTTACATGATTAGAAAATTAAAAATTGAAAAATTGATAAGTGATGATATTAACCCATATTTTTTTTCTGTAAAAGATGTATCCGAAGCTCATAGAGGTCATCAAAGCTTTAAAGAAGACGTTGAAAGCCATTTTGAAATTATAATAGTTACTGATAAATTTCATAATAAGAATAAAATTGAAAGACATAGGATAGTTAATGAAATTTTAAAAGAAGAGTTCTTGTCAGATTTACATTCTGTTACGTTGAAAGCATTTTCTATTCAAGAATATGATAAATTCTAATAAATTATTCTTTTTCAGTATTAATCCCAATTTCATTCCATAAACGTAATTGAGAAATAAAGTTACCTTTTTTTTGTAAGATTCTAAATCTGATGTCAAAAAATCTAAATTCTTGTCCAGGCTCGGGTATTGTTTTTGATTCATATAAGACTAATCCTGCAATAGTATTTGCGTTCTCATCAGGCAAACTCCAACCCAGTGACCTATTTAAATCTCTAATAGTTACTGATCCATCAGTGATAAGTGAACCATCTGGTTGAGGTTTAACTCCCTTGACATGGATATCAGTTTCATCATCAATTTCTCCAACTATTTCTTCTAAAATATCTTCTAGTGTAACTATTCCTCTAAAATCTCCATATTCATCAACTACAACAGCAAAATGCTCTCTTCTAGCTCTAAATATTTCTAATTGATCAAATAATAATGTTGTTTCAGGAGCAAAATATGGTTGTATCATTAACTCAGTTAAGTTTAATATTTCAAGATTTTTAAAATTACGTCGTCTTAGGCTTCTAAATA
Organism: uncultured Rhodobacterales bacterium; assembly: GCA_964633395.1. Lineage (GTDB taxonomy): Bacteria > Pseudomonadota > Alphaproteobacteria > Puniceispirillales > Marisalimonadaceae > CAJJBL01. The sequence goes on along the minus strand of CAZWGZ010000043.1, from coordinate 2,501 downwards.
ATTCTTTTGCATGGATTATACCAATTATATTATCAGGACTTCCTGAATAAATAGGTATTCTTGTAAAAGGACTTTCACCTACTACTTTAAAAATAGATTCAGGCACAGATTTAGAGTCAATCATAGTTACGGCACCTCTATGAGTCATAACTGCTTCTATTGTTACGGCATCCATATCAAGCATACTGGACATCATTTTACCTCTTTCTTTAGCCTTACTTTCATTTCCAGCATGTAACCGTATCATCCCCCTTAGCTCTTCTGTTTTAGCTTCGTCATCATCAATTATTGGTCCTGATACCACTTTTGCAAATCGCTCAGTAATAAATGTAGCTGGAGTTAAAACCAAAATTATTATGTTAATAATTGGAGCGACAGCTAAAGCCAATTTATCAGCATGACTAAATGCATATGTTTTAGGTATTACTTCGGCAAAAATGACTAATATAATAGTCATTACAATAGTTACAAAAATTAAGCCAAATTCAGCGAAAAAATTAAGTGCAAAACTAGTTGCATATACTGAAGCTATTACGTTTACTAAATTATTTCCAACAAGAAGAGTGCTTATCATTTTTTCTTTTTTAATTAAAATTTTTTCAATAATTATTGCTCTTTTACTACCTTGAAGAGCTAGTTCGTGAATTCTTGCTTCTGAAACTGCAGTAAGAGCTGTTTCTGAGCTTGAAAAAAAAGCAGATAAGATAATGAGAAAGATAATAACTGATATAAAAACAAAAATTTCAGGCATTATATTTCTTCGTTTATAAAATTTTTAAGTGTATTTACGTCAATGTCCTGCTCTACAAAAGAATTACCAATTTTACTATTTAAAATAAAAGTTAATTTACCTTGTCTGGTTTTTTTATCATATTTAAACTTTTCCATCATTCCAGAGTTTGAAATTGATAAATTAGGTATATCTTTAATAGAAGTAGGAAGTTTTGATTTCTGGAAGATATTTATCACTCGTTCTAAATCTGACCGTATACAAAGCCCTAATTTATAAGAAAATCGAAACGCCATACATATTCCTATTGCAACAGCCTCACCATGAATTATTTTTCCATCATAACTTCCAAAAGATTCTATTGCATGAGCAAATGTGTGCCCAAGGTTTAGTAATGCTCTTTTTCCATTTTCCTTTTCATCTTCTTGGACAATATTGGATTTTATAGAGCAAGATTTTATAATTATTTTTTTTAATTTTAAATCATCATAGTTTAAAATTTCTTTATAATTTTCTTCTAACCATTTAAAAAATTCTTTATCTTTAATTAATCCATACTTGATAACTTCTGAAAAACCAGCTCTTAATTCTCTATTTGGAAGTGATTTTAATATGATTGTATCAGCTATTACAGCTAATGGTTGATGAAATGACCCTATTAAATTTTTACCTAATATTCCATTTACCCCTGTCTTTCCTCCTACAGAACTATCAACTTGTGATAGAAGAGTAGTAGGTATTTGTATAAAATGTATACCTCTTAATAATATTGAAGCTGCAAATCCTGCTATATCTCCAACCACTCCTCCTCCAAAAGCAATTATTATAGTATCTCTATCTATTTCAAATGATAAAATCTTTTCAATAATATTCTCAAGATGAGCCATACTTTTTGTCTTATCTCCTCCCGAAATACCAATTAAATTTACAGAAATAGTATCGATTCTAATAGATTGGATCAGTTCTTCAAAATACTTATTTGATGAATTTTTCTTATCGAAATAATTATCATAAATAATAATAATTTTTTTATTATTTATATATTTTTTTAACAATTTACCACTCTGCACCAATAAGTTATTTCCTACAAAAATAGGATATGATAATTGCTTAATTTCTTTGTTAATAGAAACGTTTATTATTTCTGGGTTCATTTTTTAAAATCTTTTTTATAATACTTTATTGTGAGGCCAATTTTATAATTTGGTCAGTTATTTCTTTTTTTGAAAGTTGATCAGTATCTATTTTATAATGAGATAATATATAGTATTTTATTCTCTTTTTTAAAATTGTATTTATGGAAGTTTTCATATCTCCTTTTAACATTGGTCTTTTTGACCCATCCCCAACTCTATTAACCAGGGTATCAATTGGAGTGTTTAACCATATAACTTTTGTATCTTTAAGTAATAAATTTCTTGTATACAAATTATCAAATGCTCCACCACCAACACTAATAACTGCTTTTTCTTTAATGGCATTTGCATGATTAATAATATTATATATTTCTTCTTTTTCAACTTTTCTAAAAAATAATTCTCCATGAATTGTAAATAAATCTTTTATAGGGACATTGAATTTTTTTTCAATTATAGCATCAGTATCATAAAAATTAAAGTTAAGTTTTTTTGCAACTAAATAACCAAATTTAGTCTTACCTGTACCCATCATTCCTATCAATGTAATTAATTTATTTTCAGGGTTATTTTTTTTTTTAGGTGCTATATCTATATTTATTAACATTATATTTAATTCATCACATTAACTTTTT
>CAZWGZ010000042.1:0-11995 GCA_964633395.1 uncultured Rhodobacterales bacterium | reverse complement strand
TAAAAGAATAGAGATATTTTCTCAAATTAAAATTATATTAAACGAAATGGATCATAAAGAACGAATTGATGTAATTGAAATGATGTGGGGAGTTATCTTGGCGGATGGAATTATAGATGACTTTGAAGCAAATTTAATGCGTCGTATGAATGGGTTACTCTATATTTCTGGAATTGAAAGTGCTGAGGCAAAAAAACGAGCGTTAAATGAACTAAAGTAAAATATAAATTATATAGAACGAATGAAAAATTTAGTTATATTATAATCTATAAAACTTATAATAAGGGGGAGGTTTTTATATGTTCTATCATTCTATGAATTTCTCTATCGGCAAAGACAATGAGATTTTAAGAGAAACTATTCATAAGTTTGCTCAAAAAGAAATTGCTCCTTTGGCGGAACAAATTGATAAAAACAATACATTTCCCAATCATATATGGAAGAAATTAGGAGAATTAGGACTTTTAGGGATAACCGCAAATTCTCAGTTTGGTGGAAGTGAAATGAGTTATTTATCTCACTGCATCGCTCTTGAAGAAATAAGTAGAGCCAGCGCATCTGTTGGGCTTTCTTATGGAGCTTTTTCTAATTTATGCGTAAATCAAATTAATAGGAACGGAACTCAAGAACAAAAAGAAAAATATTTACCAGGATTATGTAGTGGAGAAAAAATTGGGGCTTTAGCAATGAGTGAAGCCAGTTCTGGTTCAGATGTAGTTTCAATGTCGCTCCATGCAGAAAAACAAGGTAATAAAACATATCTTCTCAATGGAACAAAAATGTGGATTACTAATGGTCCAGACGCAGATACATTAGTTGTTTATGCAAAGACAAACCCCTCGGGGGGATCAAAGGGAATAACAGCTTTTATAATAGAGAAATCAATGACAGGTTTTTCAGCTGGCAAGAAATTAGATAAACTTGGTATGAGAGGGTCTAATACATCTGAACTTATATTTGAAAATTGTCCTGTCCCAGAAGAAAATATTTTAGGAGAAGAAGGAAAGGGTGCATCTATTTTAATGAGCGGATTAGATTATGAAAGAGTTGTTCTTGCTGGCGGACCTTTAGGAATAATGGCAGCAGCTATGGATATTGTTGTTCCCTACATACATGATAGACAACAATTTGGTAAATCAATTGGAGAATTTCAAATTATGCAAGGTAAAATTGCTGATATGTACACTACCATGAACGCATGTAGATCTTATGTTTATGAAGTTGCTAAAGCATGCGATAGAGGAGAAACAACTAGGAAGGATGCTGCTGGATGTATTTTATATTCAGCAGAAAAAGCAACTCAAATTGCTTTAGAGGCTATTCAAACTCTTGGAGGAAACGGATATACAAATGATTTTCCAGCAGGAAGACTTTTGAGAGATGCTAAATTATATGAAATTGGAGCAGGAACTTCTGAGATTAGGCGTATGCTTATTGGTAGAGAATTATTTACGGAAACTATGAGATGACAATTTTAAAATCGCTAATAAAATCTGACGATCCTAATTTTATAATAAATAAAGAACAACTTAATGTTGATAATGAACTTACTCTTAAAGCTGTAAATCTAGCAATGGACGGGGGCGGTAAAAAATTAAAAGAACGTCACGAAAATCGGGGCAAAATGCTGCCAAGACAAAGAGTTACAAAATTACTGGATCCTGAGAGTTCCTTCTTAGAAATTGGATTAACCGCAGGTTATGAAATGTATGAAAATGCATGTCCTGGAGGTGGCTTAATAACAGGAATTGGCAAAGTTCATGACCAAGATGTAATGGTAATCTGTAATGATTCAACTGTTAAAGGAGGTACTTATTACCCAATAACAGTTAAAAAGCATTTAAGAGCGCAAGAGATAGCTCTTGAGAATAATTTGCCATGTGTCTATCTAGTTGATTCTGGTGGCGCCAACCTTCCCAATCAAGATGAAGTGTTTGCAGACAGAGAACATTTTGGAAGAATTTTTTATAACCAAGCAAATATGTCATCCAAAGGTATTCCTCAAATAGCTGTTGTAATGGGAAGTTGTACTGCTGGAGGTGCATATGTGCCGGCGATGTCAGATGAAACTATTATTGTAAAAAATCAAGGAACTATTTTCTTGGCTGGGCCTCCTCTTGTGAAAGCAGCAACAGGAGAAATAACCAATCCTGAAAAACTTGGAGGAGCTGAAATCCATACTAAAGTTTCGGGTGTCGCTGATTATCTTGCTGATGACGATGAACATGCTCTTGCTTTGGCTAGACAGTGTATTAAAAATCTAAATTCAAACCTGAATATTAACCCTATAAGACTAAGTTTTAAACCACCTTTATATGATCCAGAGGATCTTTTAGGTATAGTTCCAGCTGACAATAAAGTTCCATATGATGTTAGAGAAATAATTATGAGAATTATAGATGGATCAGAATTTGATGAATTTAAGAAGGAATTTGGAACGACATTGATAACTGGGTTTGCATATATACAGGGACAAATTTGTGGTATTATAGCAAATAATGGAGTTCTATTTTCAGAAAGCGCTCTTAAGGGGACACATTTTATTGAATTATGTAGTCAAAGAAAAATCCCTTTAATATTTTTACAAAATATAACTGGCTTTATGGTTGGTGAAAAAGCTGAGCATGGCGGTATAGCAAAAAATGGTGCTAAGTTAGTTAATGCTGTTGCAACGACTAAGGTTCCTAAAATAACAATTTTAATTGGTGGCAGTTTTGGAGCAGGTAATTATGGAATGTGTGGAAGAGCTTTTAGTCCTAGATTTTTATGGACTTGGCCCTGCTCTCGTATTTCAGTAATGGGAGGAGAACAAGCAGCAAGCGTTTTAGCAGAATTAAAGAAGAATAATGCTATTAAAAATAAAGATAAATGGAGTAACAAAATTGAAAATGAGTTTAAAAAACCAATTCTAGACCAATTTAATAAACAAGCTCACCCTCTATATGCTTCTGCTCGTCTTTGGGATGATGGTATAATTGATCCCATAAAAACTCGTGACATTTTGGCTGCAAGTTTAAGAGTTACTTCTAATAAGGAAATTGAAGATACCAAATTTGGTATTTTTAGAATGTAAATAAAAATATAAAAATGACCGAAAAAAAAATAAAAAAATTATTAATTGCTAACCGAGGTGAAATTGCCTGCAAAATAATCCGGTGTGCCAAAAAACTAAATATTCTAACTTTAGCTATTTACTCTGATGCAGATATAAAAAGTTTGCATACTGAATTAGCTGACGAAGCAATACATATTCCTGGAATTTTAGTTTCTGATACATACATGAATGGTTCTTCTATAATTCAATTAGCAAAAAAGTATAACGCGAATGCCATACACCCTGGGTATGGATTGTTATCAGAAAATGCTGATTTTGTGAAAAATGTGGAAGAAAATGGATTGATTTTTGTTGGACCAAATAGTGATGTTGTAAGAAAAATGGGAGAAAAAGATAAAGCTAAAACAATTATGAAAAAAGCTGGGTTACCTGTTGTTCCTGGTTATCATGGGAATAAGCAACAACTAAATTATCTTGAAAATAAAGCTGATGAAATTGGATTTCCATTATTAATAAAGGCCAGATCTGGCGGTGGTGGAAGAGGTATGAGAGTAGCAGAAAATAAAAAAAAGTTTTCATTAGCTTTTCAAGAAGCATCTAACGAAGCAAAAACAATTTTTAATGATAAACACTGTCTTCTTGAAAAATATATCCCAAAGGCTCGCCATATTGAGATTCAAATTTTTGCTGATAAATTTGGAAATGTAATTCATTTGTTTGACAGAGATTGTTCATTACAAAGAAGACAACAAAAAGTTATTGAAGAAGCACCATCTCCAGATCTTAATGATGAGATCAGGAATTATCTCGGAGAGCTGTCTGTTAAAGCTGCTCAATCAATAAAATATGAGGGTGCGGGTACGATAGAGTTTATTGCAGACATTGGAAATGGTCTGAATAAAAGTAAAATTTATTTTATGGAAATGAATACTCGAATTCAAGTGGAACATCCAGTTACAGAAGCTATTACGTCAACTGATTTAATAACTTGGCAGCTAGAAATAGCTGATGGCAAAAAACTACCTGCTCTTCAAAATGATATTAATATAAATGGATGGGCTATTGAGGCACGATTATATGCTGAAAATGTTAATAAACAATTCCTACCTCAAAGTGGTAAAATTTATCACTTAAAATTCCCTAATATTAGTAAGCATTTCAATTGTAAAATTGAAACAGGGATACAAATTGGAGATTATATAACTCCATTTTATGACCCTATGATTGCCAAAATAATAGCTCATGGGAATAATAGAAATGCTGCTATAAAGTATTTAAAAAATTATTTATGTGAAATAGAAATTGCAGGAATAACAACAAATTTAAATCTATTAATTCGATTGCTAAATCATAAAGATATTAAACAAGGTGCGGTGAACACTAAATTTATAGAAGAAAATATCTTATCCCTTACTAAAGATGAAGTGGACAACGATTTAAAAGCCTTAGCTGCAATTGTTGTCTTCAAAGAATTAAAAACCATTTCCTCCGAAAACAGCTTGGATTGGTATATGTGGAAACCTAATGTTTACCCATTAAATATAGTCATAGAAGACAAAGACATATCATTTAAAATATCTTGTTTGAAATTTAATGAAGTAGATATTGAATTTATTAAACAAAAGTTTTCATTCACCTCAATAACAATGACTAAATCTTCTATAACAGCTAATCTAAAAGATAAGAGTTTACACCTAGGTTTTCAATCAAAAATAGACCCTCACAACCATAATAAAACTTTTACTTTTTTTGCTCTGCAAAATACCTTTGATGCAGTTCATAAAAACTTATTACAATCTGGAAATAATCAAATTATTAGTTTTGAAGATAATATTATTGCACCTATGCACGGTATAATTAAAATCAAAAAAATTAAACCTAACTTAGACGTTAAGAAGGGTGATGTTCTTTTAATTCTTGAAGCGATGAAAATGGAATTTTCGCTTGTTGCACCTCGGGATGGAGTGATTGAAAAAATATTTATTAATGATGGCCAGCAAGTTTCTGAAAAGATGACCCTTTTAAGTTTAAAAATTAGTTGAAAATATCATAGGATTTATATGCCCAACTTCATAAATATTTTTGAAATGAGTCCAAGAGATGGGTTGCAAAATGAAACAAAATTTATTGAAACAAGTGATAAAATTAGATTTATTGATCAATTGTCTCTGTGTGGATTTACAAAAATTGAAATATCTAGTTTTGTAAGTGCTAAATGGGTACCTCAGTTAGCTGATGCTTCTGAAGTTTTTAAAAAAATAAAAAGAGATATAAAAATTAAGTATACTGCCTTAACTCCTAATGAAGTTGGCATTGATAACGCATTAAAAGCTAATGTTGATGAAATAGCTATTTTTGCAGCAGCTTCTGAAACATTTAGTAAAAAAAATATTAACTGCGATATTGAAACTAGCCTATTAAGATTTCAACCTGTCCTTGCTAAGGCATTAAAAAATAAAATACCCGTTCGTGGATATATCAGCTGTGTTGCACATTGCCCCTATGAAGGAGTTATTGACCCAGAGAACGTAAGTAAAATTGCAAAAAAACTCCTTGAAATGGGTTGTTATGAAATATCATTAGGTGATACAACTGGCAAAGGAAGTGCTTATCAAACTAAAAAAATTTTAGACGAATGCTTAAAGGTTATATCACCAGATAAATTAGCCGGACATTTTCATGATACATATCAATTAGCAATAGATAATATCAAAATATGTTTAGACTATGGAATAAAAACATTTGATTCTTCTGTTGGAGGTTTAGGAGGCTGTCCTTATTCACCAGGGTCTGAGGGCAATGTTGCTACAGAAAAAGTTTATAAACTATTATTATCAAAAGGTTATAATACTGGATTAAACATGGCAAAAATTAATGAATGTTCCAAAATAGCTTTAAAACTTAAAACGGATGGAACTTATGACTGATTTTAATAATAAATATCAAACAATCATTCTAAAAAAAAATGGACGTGGCTTTTCTGAGATAATCTTAAATCAACCAAAAAAGCATAATGCCTTATCTCCTCTGATGATAGAAGAATTAAATGAAGTTTTTGATAAATTAAAGGAAGATCAAAGTACAAGGTTTGTAATTTTATCAGCTAATGGCAAATCATTTTGTGCAGGCGGTGATTTAGATTGGATGAGAGAGCAAATAAACTCTGATAGAGGCACTCGAATTAAAGAAGCTTCTAAATTAGCAAAAATTCTATATAAAATGTATAATTTTTCCAAGCCTCTAATTGCAAAAGTTGAAGGAAATGCATTTGGCGGTGGAATAGGAATAATGTCTGTTTGCGATATTGTTATAGCAACTGAAAACATTAAAATGGCTCTTACTGAAACAAAGCTTGGTTTAATACCAGCAACTATTAGTCCCTATGTCATTTCAAAAATCGGACCAAATAATTCTATAGACTTATTTACAAGCGCTCGTGTATTTACTAGTAAAGAAGCAAAGATGATGGGATTAATAAAATCTTATGTAAAAAGAAATGAAATTGACGATGAAATTGAAAAAGAGGTTCAGTCATTTTATTCAAATGCACCAGATGCAATTTCTTCATCTAAAAAACTTGTTAGAGATCTATCAGTTAAAATTAATGAAGATACTATAAAGTTTACAATAGAAGCGCTTGCGGATGTATGGGAAAACCCTGAAGCTATTGAAGGTATAAATGCATTCTTTGAGAAAAAAAAACCATCTTGGATTATGGAGAACTAAATGCAAGAAATAAAAAAACAAGGTCAAAACCAAAACTTAACAAAACTTAATCTTGATTATTCAGGCACAAAAGATGGTGAAGATCAAGCTCAGAGCTATCTGAATATGGTAGATGAAAAAATTGGATTTGTTCCAAATGTTCTGGCTGCATTTGCCAAATTTCCTAAGCAATTTGAAGGTTTTACTAAACTTTATAATGCTCTAATGCTTGGAGAATCTGGTTTGTCAAAATTAGAAAGAGAAATGATTGCAGTAACAGTTTCGTCTGAAAACCATTGTTACTATTGCCTAGTTGCACATGGTTCTGCAGTAAGGGAACTTTCTAATGATCCTCAATTAGGAGAGAGGATAGCTGCAAATTTTCGTTCAGCTGAATTGCCTGATAAACAAGAAAAGTTACTTGAATTTGCAAAAAAACTAACCCGTGATCCATCAGAGATTAAAGAAAAAGATAGAGCTGAACTTAGAGAAGTTGGCTACTCGGATAGAGATATATGGGATATCAGTGCAATTGTAGGTTTGTTTAATATGACTAATAGAATGGCATCAGCGACTGAAATGGAACCGAATGAAAATTATCATAATTTAGCGAGATAGTTCAAATGTCCTTTAACTATAATGAAACTCAACTATCAATCATTGAATCAGTCCAAAATATAATGAATAATTTTGATGATGATTACTGGCTTTCTTGTGACAAAGAAAGTAAATTTCCTCATAAATTCTATGAAGAGATTTCTGACGGTGGGTGGCTAGGCATATGTATGCCCCAAGAGTACGGGGGCTCTGCACTTGGCATTAGAGAAGCATCAATTTTTATGCAGAAAGTTGCTGAAACTGGGGGTGGAATGGCAGCTGCATCTTCAATACATATCAATATATTTGGACCACATCCAATTGTTGTTCATGGTAATGATAAACAAAGAAGCAAATGGCTACCTCCATTAATTTCTGGAAAAGAAAAGACCTGCTTTGGCGTTACAGAGCCTGATTCAGGTTTAGATACAGGGAAATTAAAAACAACCGCTAAAAAAATTAATAATGGATATATTATTAACGGTCAAAAAATTTGGACTTCAACAGCACAAATCGCTGATAAAATACTTTTATTAGCAAGAACTACTCCCATTGAAGAATGTACTAAAGGTATTGATGGATTAACTTTATTTTATACAAATTTAGATAGAAAGAAAATTGAAGTTCGTGAAATTGCTAAAATGGGACGAGCTGCAGTAGATAGCAATCAAATATTTATTGATAATCTAGAAGTTGATGAATTTGATAGAGTAGGTGAAGAAGGAAAAGGGTTTAGGTATTTATTAGATAGTTTAAATCCAGAAAGAATTTTAATAGCAGCTGAAGCTCTGGGAATTGGTAAAAATGCATTATCAAGGGCTGTTAAATATGCAGGTGAAAGAATTGTATTTGATAGACCAATTGGAAAAAACCAAAGTATACAACATCCACTAGCTGAAAACTGGATAGAATTAGAAGCAGCAGAATTACTAATTGCAAAAGCAGCATATCAATACGACACTGGTGAAAACTCAGGAGGCTTAGCTAATGCAGCAAAATTCTTTGCTGCTGAAGCTGGATTTAAAGCAGCTACTCAAGCTGTTGTAACTCTTGGAGGGATGGGGTATGCAAAAGAATATCATGTAGAAAGACTATTAAGAGAATCTTTAATACCAAAACTAGCTCCAGTAAGTGCTCAAATGGTGTTAAATTATATATCCGAACGTGTACTTGGGTTACCTAAATCATATTAAAATTTAATTAAAAAGTGAGAAAATGTCAGATCAGAATAATATTACAATGCATGCATTGAATGGAATTAAAGTTTTAGATCTTACTAGAGTTCTGGGTGGCCCTTATGCTACTCAAATTTTAGCTGATCATGGAGCAGAAGTCATCAAAGTTGAATCAAAAATTGGCGATGAAGTCAGAGGATGGGGGCCTCCTTTTATTAATGATATGGCTTCATACTTTATAAATGTTAATAGAAATAAAAAATCAATAGCAATTGATTTAACCAAACAGGAAGGAAAAGATTTAATTATTGAACTTCTTAAATCTTCAGATGTCTTAATTGAAAATTTTAAAACTGGAACAATGGAGAAATGGGGATTAGGTTATGAAGAGGTTTTAAAAGATCAATTTCCTAAATTAATTCATTGTAGAATTTCAGGGTTTGGCGCTGAAGGTCCACTTGGAGGAGCTCCAGGGTATGATGCAATTGTTCAAGCTATGACAGGTATGATGTCAATTAACGGGCAACCCAATGGTGGTGATGTAAGAATAGGTGCTCCAGTAGTTGATATGGGTACTGGTCTATATTCCACTATTGGAATATTAATGGCTCTTCAAGAGAGACACAAATCAGGTTTAGGTCAATATATAGATATGGCTCTTTATGATTCTGCTTTATCTTTAATGCATCCTCATAATGCTAATTATTTCTTGTCAGGAAAACCTGGAAAGGCAACTGGTAACTCACACCCTAATATAGCACCCTATGATAAATTTAAAACTGCTACTAATGAAATTTTTATGGGCATTGGGAATGATGCTGGCTTTGCTCGTCTTTGCAAAGCTCTAAAATTAGATCATCTAATTGATGATAAAAGGTTCCTTACAAATGGTGATAGAGTTAAAAATAGATTAGATTTAACAAAATATTTAGAAGATAAATTAAGCAATGTGGATGGCAATGAATTTTCAGAAAAGCTTTTATCAGCTGGCATCCCTGCTGGCCCAGTAAGAAATATTGAAGAAGCTTTAAATCATCCACAAACAGCACAAAGAAAAATGACTATTAGTAAAGATGATTATAAAGGTGTTTCTTCTCCGATAAAGTTTAGTCGATCTAAGTCTGTGGGTGTGAAACATAAGCCACCTTTTATTGGTCAACACACAAAAGAAATCTTGAAAGATGCTGGTTATAAGGATGAAGCTATAGAAGAAATGCTGTCAAATCAGATAATATTTCAAGATAAATCATAAATTACTTATATAATTTTTTAAAATAGTGATTCCTTAAAAAATCAACATGATGGGATAACTTATCCTTGTGAATTTTTTTTTCTGTGAATAGTAAAAAAGCATTCAGTGCTTGAAAAATAAATAAATCAATTCCTGAAATTACTTTTGATCCTGCTTCTTCTCCTTTTTTTATTAATTTAGTTTTAGCGGGAGTATATACTGCATCAAATATCCAATGATAATCTTTGGGCTTCAATTCACCAAGAGGACAACCTGGAAAATCATGATGACCTATTGGAGAACAATTAATTATACCATCAACCTGTTTTATTATTGATTTTAAATCGTCAACTTTAATTAAAGAACAGTTTATATTAGCTATTCTTAGTTCATCAATTAAATTAGAGGCTCTATTATTATCGAGCTCTAGCAAATATATATGACTGACATCAAGTGAACCTAGAGCAAAAGTAATTGCTCTTCCTACTCCTCCACCCCCAATTACAAGTATTTCTCCAGGTTTTGTATCATTAAAATGAAAAAGATAATTCCTTAAAAATCCTGTATAATCTGTATTTTCAGCTATAATTTTTTTTTTGAAAAGTAAAGTATTGGTAGATTTTACATAAGAAGAACTTTGATTAATTTTATCAGCGAATTGCATAACTGTTTCTTTAAATGGAAAAGTAATATTAACACCTGCAAAACCTTTGTTTTGTATATTTAAAATAAGCTCTGATAAATAATTATCGTCCCTATCTTTCAAATCAAAAAGTTCATAAGTTAAAGGAATGTCAAACAATTCTCCAAGCTTGTGATGAATGTCAGGAGCTTGTGAAGTATTTATATTTTTACCAATCAAACCCAATTTTATCATTTAGATATCACTATTAAGTAAACGAACAGTTATTGTTCCAAACCATCTTTCTAAATCAACTCTTACTGGAAATAATACACCAGACATAGTTCGTCCAAAAAAGATTTTAAAGTCACTAAAATTATCTTCTTCTGGCTTCCATTTAGATTTCAAACGATGCCCACCTATAGGAATTATCTTGGCACCACATATAATGGCCTTCCCATTATATGAATTTGGTCTATCTTTTTTTAAAATAGTCTTACCTAATTCTTTTGTTAATAAATCATACCTTCTTCTTCCATCAAAAATATTAAGCTTCATATTACAAGGTTCATTTTTTTTTATTCTTTCAATTACCTTTATTATAGCTGTAATTGGATCTATTACATTTACTAAACTTGTTTTAGTAACATTATGTACTTTTTTTAAATCAAGAATTGGATCAATTTCATAATTTAAAAATTTAGTACCTTTATTCCAAGTTAGACTAGAAAATCTTTTATTATCGTCATATATCCCGTTAGTTGAAAATTTATTTGGATACCAAAAATTTTCTAATTTAGAAGAATTAGATATTAATTCGCTTTTATATTCATAAAATGTGTTTACAAAACCTTCAGTTTTAGTATTTGCTTTAACAACAATTTTATTATCATCAAGTGTTAGATTAACAATAACTTTTCCAACAGTTACATTTCCCCACTGAATGTTATACAAAAAATCTTCTTTAACACTTTGAGCTAAAGTTTCGTTAGTAAAAATAACTGCAAAAATAAAAAAAGACAGCAAACAAAATTGCTTAATAAAGTATAAGAAAAAAAAATTAAATTTTAGAATATTGTTCTCTTCTAATAGCAAGTACTGATGAGATTGATGACACACAAAAAGGAACACAAAAAGTAATTAAAATTTTTATCCAATTTGTAGTTGTCATTGTACCAAGTAAAATATGATCTCCATGATTAATAATAGCTAAAACTATTCCCACAATTGACGCCATTTTAAAAGCACGAAAAAGAACATCTGATCTGATTGCTATCTGAAACATCTATTATACTCATTGACAAATAATAATGATTTATAAAATATAATATATTGTAAAATAATCAAACTTATAATGATAATAAAATATATTTTATATAATTAAAACTGATCTTTTTAAAAGTGATAGATAAATTAGAGGTAAAAATGTTAATAAAAATTTTTGTAAGAACTTTCCCATCAACTGAAGATTGTGAGCTTTTTGAATCAATTCTTGAAACCAGGTGGCCCAATTTACTTCAAACAGTAAAAGGAGTTAGGTTTAGAGCTATGAAGAACCCTCAAACTCCTAATGTAAGTGTTGTTTTATGGGAGTTTCCTGATAATGATTC
>CAZWGZ010000041.1:1596-12175 GCA_964633395.1 uncultured Rhodobacterales bacterium | reverse complement strand
TCAGATTTCACTACTTTTTTATCTTAAATAAGAACATAATAAAATTATATTTAATTCATTAAATAATAGGTTTTAAGAAGATGAGAGTTTTATCATTCAATAGTTCTAAGAGTTATTCAATTCCTGATTTATATTTAAATATAGGTCATTTATTAGATCATTTTATGATGCTAATTTTTGCTAAAGCAGCATTCGATGCTGGTAGAGAATTTGGCTTAAGTTATGAAGAAATAATAGTATATGGAACATTGGGAGTTATAATGTTTGGAGCTGCGGCTCCTTTAGCTGGATGGTTGGCAGACAAATATTCAAGAGCTATTCTAATTACTGTTTATCCTTTTGGTTTAGGTATAGGTGGAATGTTAGCATCATTTTCTCAATCAACTGAAATGTTAGGAATATCTCTTGGTGTTCTTGGTTTTTTTGCAGCTATATATCATCCAGTTGGTATTGCAATGTTAACTAAAAGACCTGGAAAAATTGGATTAAGAGTTGGTGTGAATGGTGTATGGGGTAATATGGGGGTAGCAGCCGCGCCTGTTTTTACAGGTATTTTAATTGCTTATGCTGATTGGCGATTAGGCTTTCTTCTTCCTTCAATTTTTTGTATTTGCTTTGGTTTATTTCAACTTTTTGCTTTTGTAGAAGACGAGGATGTTAATTTAAAGAATATTAAAAATAAAGTTGCTTCAACTTTATCATCTCCATTTAGTGAAGGGTGGAAAATAGTATTATTTGCTTTAAGCATAACAACTCTTTCAGGCGGATTTATTTTTGGGGCTTTAACTTTTTTGATACCAAGGTTATTTGAAGTCAGTATGGTACAAATTTCTACTGATGTAGCTATTACAGGATTGTTAGCAGGGTTAGTTTATGCAATAGCCTCATTTTCTCAAATTGGAACTGGCTGGTTGGTTGATAAGGTTCCCCCCAAGTACGTTTTATCTGCAATGGGATTAGGGCAGTTAATTTTTATTTATATTGCTAGTCAATCATCAGACTATAATCTTTTATTTATAATGTTAGCTGCAATGATATTTGTTTTTGGCCAAGTACCTATAACTGATGTTATTTTAGTAAAATACGTTCAAGATAGTTGGAGAGGAAGAGTGCTTTCCATTAAATTTATGGTTAATTTATCTGCTGGAGCAAGCGTATTACCTATTACATCTTTATTACTTAAAAACGGATATAACTTTTCTTTTGTATTACAGTGTTTGTCAGTAATTTCTATAGCCGTAATTATATCAGGGTTACTATTGCCTAATAAAAAATCAAATCTAAATTATGTTAAATAAGATTATTTTAAATTTATCTTAGCCCAGTCTATTGATAAACCACCTTGTTCATCAAGAAAATCAATAATGCCTTCTATACCTTGATTATTTTTCATTTGACCAAAAACATAAGGTAATTCTTTTCTTGCTAATTTTACATCATTGGTCATCAAATTAAGGTTTACTCCTACATATGGAGCTAAATCCGTTTTGTTTATTAAAAGTAAATCAGACCTAGTAATAGCAGGTCCTCCCTTTCTAGGAATATCACCTCCCATACCGACATCAATAACATAAATTGATAAATCTACTAACTCTGGACTAAAAGTGGCTGCTAGATTATCTCCACCAGATTCAATTAAGATTAAATCTAAATCAGGAAAATCTTGTTTTAATTCGTCAACAGCGAGTAAGTTTATAGATGCATCTTCTCTAATAGCTGTATGAGGGCAACCTCCTGTTTCTACACCTTTAATTCTTTCTAGAGGTAAAGCCTGAGCTCTCATTAGGTACTCAGCATCTTCTTTAGTATATATATCATTGGTAATCACGGCCATTGAAATTATTGGAGATAATTTCTTACATATAGCTTCTGTTAAACTTGTTTTTCCGGCTCCTACTGGGCCGCCAATTCCTACTTTAAGTGGACCAAATTTTTTTTTCATGTTTGATATATCCTATTTTTTTCAGTTTCATGATGCATACTAGTTATATCCGATAGAAAACTAGCGCTTCCTATATCAGTTATTTTATAATCTTTATATATTAGAGCTTGCTGTTTAATTATTGGGATTAAGTTTAATAAAATTTTCTGTCCATCACTTTGTCCTAGTGGAATATGTTTAATGCCTATTATAATTAAGTTTGATACAAAACTTTGCAAAAAGGCAATTATAAGATGTTCTAAAGGAATCGAAAAATATGCTCCAGCTTTGCCTATCGCAACAGGGAATGATAAGTTATCTTCGATACTATAATTCCAATTTTCTTTTATATTTTTACAAAAGGATTTTCCAAGTTGAGTTGTTTCTATCCATCTTTCTTTTGATGGGCATAAGGCAAAAGCTAAATCATTAATATTTAGACCTTTATATGAGTTTGTTAATAAAATACAATCAGTTTTCCCTGATCCATAAAAAACTAAATCACTTATCCAAGTTTCTAAACTAAAACTATTTTGTACAAATCCGATTTCAATAGCTGTCTCTAATCCATGTGAAAAATTATAACTTCCTATCGGAAAGTTAGGGGAAAACCATGATTGTAAGATTTGATGATAATCAAATTCAGTTTTTTTATAATCAGTGACTATGTCCATGAGTTCTTCCTAGGCCATAAGCCCCACCTTCAGGGTTAAATTCTTCTTCAATTTTTTTAATAGTTCCTCCAAGTTTAATTATTAAATTTTCAATAGTTTTATCATGTTTGATTAATAACCTTTCTTTTTCAATCTGACATGGTATGTGTCTGTTCCCTATATGCCATATTATTTTCATAAGGTTTTCACTGATTATTTCTAATAAATCTTCTTTTGCAGATTTAATTAAAATTAAAGAACCATCATTTAATAGAAGACCACTATTATGGTTTAATGAAACAGTTTCTGGAAGGTTTACTAAAAATTCTATTTGATTATCAGATACTAATTTTTTTCTTCTAATAAATCTTTGATGATAAGACAAGGTTATAGTGTCTTTTATCATTTCGTTTTTAGGATGAGATATAATTTTTTCTACTATCATTATTGTCCTCTAAAATAAAAAGTAACGTTGGGCTAAAGGTAATTCAGTTGCTGGTTTACATGTTAGTAAATTTCCATCGGCTCTTACTTCATATGTTTCAGGATCAACAGATATATCAGGACAATAACTGTTAAAAACCATGTCGCTTTTAGAAATGTTTCTTGTGTTTTCCACTGCTATAGTTTCTTTAGCTAAGTTTAAATTATTTAAATTACCTGAATCTATTGAACTTTTACTTACAAAAGTTATTGAGGATGTTTCTAAGGATCGTCCAAAAGAAGCAAACATTGGTCTTGAATAAACTGGTTGAGGGGTTGGAATGGAAGCATTAGGATCTCCCATTTGAGCGCATGCAATGCTTCCACCTAACATAACAATCTCAGGTTTAACTCCAAAAAAAGAAGGTTCCCATAAAACTATATCAGCTCTTTTACCTTCGGTAATTGAACCAATATGTTTAGATAAACCATGAGCAATAGCAGGATTAATTGTATATTTAGCAATATATCTTTTAACTCGTAAGTTATCGTTTTCACCTTTTTCTTCTTTTAGACGACCTCTTTGAACCTTCATTTTATGAGCTGTCTGCCAAGTTCTTATGATCACTTCTCCAACTCTTCCCATAGCTTGACTATCTGAGGCAATTATTGAAAAAGCACCTAAATCATGAAGAATATCTTCAGCGGCAATAGTTTCTTTTCTTATTCTACTTTCTGCAAAAGCAACATCTTCAGGAATTGATTTGTCTAAATGATGACAAACCATAAGCATATCTAAATGTTCTTCAAGTGTGTTGATAGTATAAGGTCTTGTAGGGTTGGTTGAAGATGGGATCACATTTTTATTCCCACAAACTTTAATTATATCAGGGGCATGTCCCCCACCAGCACCTTCAGTATGAAAAGCATGAATAGTTCTATTTTTTATTGCTTGAATAGTATTTTCTACAAAACCACTTTCGTTTAATGTATCAGTATGGATCATAACTTGAACATCCATATCATCAGCAACATTTAAACAGTTATCTATAGCGCCTGGTGTTGTGCCCCAATCTTCATGAAGCTTCAATGCACAGGCACCAGCTTTAACTTGTTCAACTAATGCTTCTGGCTTTGAGGCATTACCCTTGCCTGCAAAAGCTAGATTCATTGGAAAAGCGTCTGCCGATTGAAGCATTCTTCCAATATGCCATGAACCAGGTGTACATGTTGTTGCCAAAGTTCCGTGAGCTGGCCCTGTTCCTCCTCCAAGCATTGTTGTCAACCCTGAATGAAGGGCATCATCAATTTGTTGAGGACAAATGAAATGAATATGACAATCAATTCCTCCTGCAGTAATCAATTTTCCTTCTCCAGCTATTATTTCTGTTCCTGGACCAATAATTATATCAACTTTGGATTGCGTGTCTGGATTTCCTGCTTTACCTATTTTATGAATTAAACCATTTTTAATGCCTATGTCTGCTTTATAAATTCCATTCACATCAACAATTAAAGCATTAGTTATAACAGTATCTACGGCCCCATTTTTTCTAGAAACTTGAGATTGTCCCATTCCATCTCGAATTACTTTCCCCCCACCAAATTTTACTTCTTCTCCATAAGTTGTATAATCATATTCAACTTCAATAAATAAATCTGTATCAGCTAATCTTATTTTATCACCTGAAGTTGGTCCATACATGTCTGCATATGATGATCTTGAAATTTTTGAAGTCATTAAAGCGCTCCCATGATTTTTTGATTAAATCCAAAAATATTTCTTTTACCTTTGATTTCTATTAGTTCAACATCTCTAGTTTGACCAGGTTCAAACCGAACTGCAGTTCCTGAAGCTATATTTAAACGCATCCCAATAGTTTTTTTTCTATCAAAAGAAAGATATTCATTGCTTTCAAAAAAATGATAATGACTTCCAACTTGAATTGGTCTGTCTCCAGTATTTGAGACTTTAATTTTGAATGATATAGATCCTTCATTTAAAATTAAATTTCCAGTAACTGTTATAATTTCTCCAGGCTTCATCTTTTTCTCCTTTATCTTATAGGGTGATGAACTGTTACAAGCTTTGTTCCATCTGGGAATGTAGCTTCAACTTGAACTTCATGTATCATTTCAGCAATGCCACTCATACAATCATTTATATTCACAACATGAGCGCCTGTTTCCATCAATTCAGCAACGGTTTTTCCATCTCGCGCACCTTCAACAACAAAATCACTAATCAAGGCTATTACCTCTGGGTAATTAAGTTTAACGCCTCTAGTTTTTCTATTTCTTGCAACTATTGCTGCTAAGCTAACTAGTAATTTATCTTTTTCTCTTGGTGATAGTTTCATCTTAACTCCTCAATTGTTCCATACTTTAGGGATAGTATTATTTGACACACATAATAAAATTTTCTTTTGAATTTTTTTTAAATGATAGGCATCATTTGTAATTATTCTTATAAGCATTTTATCATTCCAACTTGAATAGGCAATATGCTTCATATTAAAGTCTTCTATAGTTTTTATTAATTTCATTTCATTTTTTAAAAATTCTTTTCCATATAAAAAAATATTACATATGGAAATATTATTTTGCGCAGTAGCTAATCCAGAAAGGATATTTTTAATATCACCAGATAAACTTAAAGCTTCAGCATGAATTAGTTTATCCTCAACATATATTCTCCAATTATCAAAAAAAAATCCTTTTTCTAGGGTTTCATTCATTGCCGTGCGCCCAAATATACTTGCTTCAGATAATAAAAAATTTGAATCTGTATATAGGTTTACATCAATCTTTCTATTTAAGTTACAATTATCAAATAAAATAAGTTCTTGAGGAATCCAAAACAAACTACTATCACTATCAATTGATAAATTAATTTTAATTTGTCCACTACTTTCATATCCCTTATAAGCTCTTTCTGCGGCCTGTGTAGTTACAAAAACCTTTGATTTTTGTATGTCTATATTATAACTAAATAGATCTCCGCTTGTGATACCCCCGGCAGTGTTTACTAGAACAAGTTCACTAAATTCATTATAGCATTTAGGATAAAATACTTTAGCTGAACCTGATTGATAAAATTTATTAATTTTATTATTAATTATTTTAACATCTATCTTCCCATAAGCTCTTTCAAATTTTTTATTTGAATTCAGCATTTAAATGCTTACTACCTTTCTTAATTTAGCTTTATTTATAGTTGTTTTTTTACCTTCATATATTATTTTTCCTCTTGTAAGGGCAATAATATTATCTGCTCTTGCAAATGCAAAATCAAAATATTGTTCAACAAGAATAATAGCCATATTATTTTTTGACTTCAAATAGTCAATAACTTCTCCAATTTGTATAATGATATTGGGCTGTATGCCCTCTGTAGGTTCATCCATAAGTAATAGTTTAGGTTTAGTTATTAAAGCTCGTGCAATTGCTAGTTGTTGTTGTTGTCCTCCAGAAAGATCTCCACCTTTTCTGGAAAGCATCTTTTTTAAAATTGGAAATAAATCAAAAACTTCTTCAGGTATAAATCTCTCATCTTTTTTCAATACAGAAAAACCTGATTTAAGATTTTCTTCAACAGTTAATAAAGGAAAAATGAATCTTCCTTGAGGTACATAACCTACTCCATTAGAAGCTAATTCATAAGGTTTAAGATTTGTAACATCTTTATCATCTAAATAATAATTGCCTGAACTACTTGGATGATTGCCAGATAAAACTTTTAATAAAGAAGTTTTGCCAACTCCATTAGATCCCATCACACAAGTTATCTCTCCAATTACAGCATTCATAGAAATTTGAAAAAGTATTTGCGATGAGCCATAATGAAGACAAATTTCATTAGTTTTAAGCAATGTCATCTCCCTAAATATACATCAATTACTTTTTTATTTTTAGATACATAATCAAGAGAGCCTTCAGCTAGAACGCTGCCTTCATGTAGAACTGTTACTCTGCATTCTAACGCTTTAACAAATTCCATATCGTGTTCAACAACAACAACTGAATGATTATTAGATAAATCTTTTAATAGTTTAACAGTTTTATTTCTTTCAGGAGCCGTCATCCCAGCAGCAGGTTCGTCAATTAACAATAAATTAGGTTTTTGTGCTAAAAGCATTCCAATTTCTAACCATTGTTTTTGACCGTGGCTAAGTTCTCCAGCTAAAGATTTTAATTTTTCTAAAAGGTTCACTTCAGTAGCTATATTTAAAATCTCTTTTTTATCATTTGAAGAAATTTTATATAATAGTGTGGATATTGGGTTTCTAGGTTTTTTTAAAGATAACATTATATTATCAAAAACTGTTTGAGATTCTATTAATGTTGGTTTTTGGAACTTTCTGCTAATTCCAAGTTCAACTATTTTTGCTTCACTCATACGCAATAAAGATAAATTTTTTTTACCCCACAAAACCGTCCCTGAATCAGGTTTGGTTTTGCCAGTAACAATATCCATAAATGTAGTTTTACCAGCACCGTTAGGTCCTATGATAGCTCTTAATTCGTTATAGGCTATTGAAAAACTTAAATTATTAATTGCCTTAAAACCATCAAAGGATACATTTAATCCGTTTGCTTCTAATAAAATATTCATGTATTTACTTTTTCCTGAAAATTGTTTCTATTAATCCACCTATCCCTTTAGGGGCATATAAGGTTGTTATTACAAAACTTAATCCTAAAATTACTGTCCACCAGTCAACCCATTTTACCGTAAACGAACCAAGGTTAATATCTGGTATTTGTCCTCCTGTGAAATAACTTGAAGATAGCGATACAAAAGCAGCTCCAATAACAGCTCCATATAAGCTACCTCGTCCTCCAATTGCCACCCAAACGGCAAGATATATTGAAGCTATAGGTGCTAATTCAGCTGGATTAATTATTCCAGCTTGAGGGTAATATAATGCCCCAGCTATAGCTGACATAATTGCGGTTATTACAAAAATAAATAATTTATAACTTTCTACTTTATATCCCAAAAATCTAACTCTAGTTTCATTATCCCTAATTCCAGTTATAACATTCCCTAATTTACTTTTTATAATTAGATTACATATTAAATAAGTTAGTATTAATGTTATTGAGCTTGCTACAAAAAACCAGACTGATAATTCAGCTTGCGAGATTTGACCTAAATTAGGAATATTTTGTAATCCTGAAAGTCCATTATTTCCTCTTAAACCACTATTATTTTGAAACAAGTATAATGAAAGTGCTAGGGTCATTGCTTGTGTTAAAATTGAAAGATATACTCCTGTAACTCTTGATCTAAATGCCAACCAACCAAAAATAAAAGCTAAAATACAAGGTACTAATATAATTAAGAAAAGATGAATAATAATAGAGTCAGCAAAATACCATATGGTTGGAATGTCACCTGAGCCCACAACACCAAATATCTGATTTCCTATAGCTTCATTCATTTCTTGATCAGTTAGGGGTAAAACAATTTTTTCTGAAGAGTTTATAACTATATTTTTAGTTCTTTCAAACATGAGCCACATTCCTATCATATAGCCACCAAGTCCAAAAAAAGCAAAGTGTCCTAGTGATAAAATTCCACAGTATCCCCATACTAAATCCATAGCTAAAGCTACGATACATAAGCATAATGTTTTACCAAGGATTTTCAAAAAACTTGTTGATATAATATTAAAGCCATAAGCTTCGCTCATTACAATAATTATTAAGGTAAACATTAAAGTTATACTTAAAAAAAAGAAAAGTGCAGTTTTCCTGTCACACGTTTTAATAAAATCAATCATTGTCATTAATCCTCTGATGCACGACCTTTAAGTGATATTATACCTTTTGGTCTAAATTGAATGAAAACTATTATAAATATGATCATATAAGTTTGGGCAGCAAGTGTGTTTGATGGATTGAACCATTCGATAAATTTTTGAAGCATACCTATTAAAGTAGCTCCTGCAAGAGTGCCCCATATATTCCCAACGCCTCCAACAACAACAGTCATAAAACTTTGAACTATATAGTCTGAACCTATCTCAGATGTAACTTTTGAGAAAAGCCCTATAGCAACTCCAGCTATACCAGCAATACCAGAACCAAAACCAAAAGTAAGCATGTTAATTCTATCAGGATTTATTCCCATACTTGATGCCATCATTGGATTTTGTGTAACAGCTTTTGTCTCTAATCCTAATCTTGTTTTATTCATAATTAACAGAATTAAAATTAGAAAAATAATACCTAGCGTGAATATAGCAATTCTTATCAAACTAATTGAGAGTACATCATTGATAATAAATGCTCCTTCTAACCAATCAGGTGAAGTAAGGGGCATTGCTTGCGTTCCAAAAATATTTTTAGCAATTTGTTGCAAGGCAATACTGATTCCAAAAGTAGCCAATAGTGTATCAAGGGGGTTTTTATACAAATGTCTTATTACTAATCTTTCCATTACGACTCCAGCTAAGAATGTGACCATAAACGCTAAAGGAAATGCTATAAGAAGTGATAGAGTATGATTTGGAATAAATAGTTGAACAACATAGCCAGTATATGCACCTATCATAATAAATTCGCCATGAGCCATATTTATTACTCTCATTACTCCAAAAGTTATTGCTAAACCTATGGCTGCTAAAAAGTAAATTGAAGTAAGGCTTAATCCATCTAAAAATAAATCTAAATATTTATAAATATCTACTTTATAAATTATGTCATTTAAAATTTTTTTACTAATTTTAATAATGTCATAATCAGGTTCGTTATAGATGGCATAAAAATAGCTTTTTTCTAATAATTTGTTAATTTCCAGTTCTTCAATAATAGGAGGAACTTTCCCTAAATCAGCTAATAAGCTGTATGCATTGTTTCTAGCTTGATCTGTATTCAAGGAAGAAACGAGAATATTCTCAATTTTTCCTTTATTTATATTTTGCTTAAGTAAATCATCTCTTTTTTCAGAAGAAATATAATTTTTTAATAAATTTGATTGGATTAGCAATTTTATAGCTTGTTCTCTTGGCAATTCTGGTTTTTTTCCAAAATAAATAGAAGGTTTATTACTGGATCCATCTGTGTTTTTGACTGTAACATCAGGTATAATAATTCTAGCTAAATTAAGCATTTCAGGTTTTTGAGATGAAACGTATATTTTAGTTTGAAGAAGATTTGAAAGGATACCTCTAGCTTCAATTGCCATATTATCTTTGAGAGAAGAAATGGCTGAAATTCTATGTTTTTTATTTTTGCTAAATTTTATTGTTCCAAATATTAATAACTCTTTCATTCTTTGTTTAAGAATTTTGTCTTTTTCTTTTGCTAAAGCAGTTTCTAATGGAACCAAGTATTCAGGTTGAAATTTTCTAGAAAGGTTCTCTAAACTTCTTTCTCTGATTGATCTATCTTTATTTAAGATTTCAAAACCTATAAGAGCATTAGATATTTTTGATCTAACGCCACTATTTGGTTTAATGTTTTTAATTTCTTTTTTTGAAAATAAACCCAAATTTTCATTATTTGTAAATTTTATTAATTCATAACCTTTTGAACTTTTTTGCTTAATAGTCGTAATAACATTATTTTTTTT
>CAZWGZ010000041.1:0-1496 GCA_964633395.1 uncultured Rhodobacterales bacterium | reverse complement strand
CTAATGTTTTCCAATCTGATACTAATACTTTTGATGCTGGAAGAAAGTCGGTCCATGCGTCACCAGGAACTTCTTTGGTTTGACTGATAATATCAAACTGTCCATCAGCAGTAATTTCACCTATTAGAACAGGTTTTGTGAGATGATGATTAGGAAGCATTTCTGCTATTCCGCCTGTTAAGTTAGGAACTTTAATTCCGTACATAGCTTTTCTAACTTCATCTACATCTGTGGTTCCAGCTTTTTCAACAGCTTTAATATACATTTCAAAACCAATTACATGAGCTTCCATTGGATCATTGGTTACTCTTTTTTCACCCATTTTAGCTTTCCATTTTTTAATGAAACTAGTATTCAAATCAGATTCTGCTGATTGAAAATAATTCCATGCGGCTAAATGTCCAACTAAATTTTTAGTATCCAAGCCTGATAACTCTTCTTCACCAACAGAAAAGGCTACTACTGGAATATCATCAGCTTTTATACCAGCAGATGCTAATTCTTTATAAAAACCTATGTTAGCATCACCATTAATAGTTGAAATAACACCAACTTTTTTTCCATCAGCCCCAAGAGCAACTACGTCACCCACAATTTTAGACCAATCTGAATGTCCAAAAGGTGTATAGTTTACAAATATATCTGATTCAGGAATTCCTTTATCCATTAAATATTGTTTCAAAATTTTATTCGTTGTTCTTGGGTAAACATAATCAGTTCCCAGTAAAGCAAATTTCTTCACTCCTAATTCTTCTAAATAATAATCTGTTGCTGGTATAGCTTGTTGATTAGGTGCTGCTCCTGTATAAAAAACATTTTTTGAGCTTTCTTCACCTTCGTATTGAACTGGATAAAACATTAATCCATTTAATTCTTCTAATACTGGAAGAGCTGACTTTCTAGAAACAGAAGTCCAAGAACCAAATATTACATCAACTTTTGATACAGTAAGAAGCTCTCTTGCTTTTTCTGCAAACAAAGGCCAATTTGAAGCAGGATCGACTACTACAGGAACTATTTTTTTACCTAAAATTCCACCTCTTTTATTTTGATCTTCAATTAACATTAACATAGTGTCTTTTAATGTTGTTTCAGAAATTGCCATTGTGCCAGACAATGAATGCAATATTCCTACTTTAATCTCGTTGCTTGCGAAAGCTTTGATGCTAATCAAACTTACAAAAGCAAATATAGCAATTTTATTTAGTAATTTTAAAAACATTATTATTCCTTTCAATAATTTTAAAAACATGAATTTTGTTTTCAATAATGTTTTTTGAATATTCTTAAATGCATAAATTTTAAATTTTAATTTATTAATTTAGAGATCAAATTGATATTTTGTTTAAATTTTAGGCGCTATTTTTAGGATAAACAAAAATTGCCTAAATTATTAGCGTTATTATATATTCTATATTTTGAAATATATTTTTAAAATGTGAGTTTGAAAGAAACTAAATATAACTTTTTACGTTATACTATAATGGACTGTGCCA
>CAZWGZ010000040.1:0-12265 GCA_964633395.1 uncultured Rhodobacterales bacterium | reverse complement strand
TTTCCTCCCTAGGTAGTGTTAAGTTTAGCGTTTAACCCCATGTTTTCACTAAACAAAATTTGTTAACCAGCTTGCTAGTTCTGGAATAAAAATAACCAAAACCATAACTATTAACATCATGATCCAATACGGTATTGAACCTTTAAAAATTACTCCAAGAGGCACGTTGTCTCCTCCTGCTGCCAAAACCCCTTTAACTGTATATACGATAAGACCAAACGGAGGGGTAAGCAGGCCTGCCTCAATAGCTAGTATTCCAAATATTGCAAATGCGTATGGATTTATATCTGGTCCTATTAATTGAATAAAAAGTGGAACAGTTAATAAAATAATAGATATTGAATCTAGTAACATCCCTAAAACAAGCCAAATAATAACCATCATTAA
Source organism: uncultured Rhodobacterales bacterium (assembly GCA_964633395.1). Classification (GTDB taxonomy): domain Bacteria; phylum Pseudomonadota; class Alphaproteobacteria; order Puniceispirillales; family Marisalimonadaceae; genus CAJJBL01. The sequence continues at coordinate 11,878 of CAZWGZ010000040.1, read as the reverse complement.
AAGTACCATTATTTCATTTAGGCCAACTGAAGCCATTGATGCAATAATCAGTGAATCTATATCTGATAAAGAAAGGAATCTTGAGTACATCCCAGCTGTAATCAATAAAATCATTATTGGTGCGGAAATCTTGCCAGCATCAATAACTGACGCCACAATTCCTTTCCACTTCATTCCTTTAAATAATGCTATAAAAAAACTAGCTAAAGCACCAACACCAGCCGCTTCAGTAGCTGTAAAAACACCACCCCAAATTCCACCTAAAACTAGAATGATTAAAGCAATTATTAATAATCCAGAAATTATTTGCTCTCTATTAATTTTAGCTACATCACCTAAAGTATCGGGTTCAGGAGCAATATTTGGATTTCTCATTGCCTTAATAAGATTATATCCGGCAAATAATAAGGCTAAAATTATTCCTGGAATAACCCCAGCTACAAATAATTTACCTATTGAGTCTTCAGTAATAATTCCCCAAACAATCAATAAAACACTTGGTGGAATTAACATTCCAAGACAAGCACTTCCAGCTATAGAGCCAACTGCAAAACTATGATCATATCCAGCTTTTTTCATTTCTGGCCAAGCAATTCTTGAAAAAGCGGCTGCAGAGGCAATAGAAGTACCTGTAACTGCTGCAAATGCTGCATTTCCAGATACTGTTGCAACACCAAGTCTTCCAGGCACACCTTTTAAACCTTTATTAATTAAGGTGTAAAGATCTCCAGCTGCTCCACTTCTTGATAAAAAATCACCCATTAAAACAAAAAGTGGGATTGTCATGAATATATGATCTCTAATTAGTTCATATGCTGCACCACCTACCTGACTTGCTGCCATATACCAATCTTCAAAAATAAAGTAAGTACCAATCATGGCTGTTGCACCTAATGCCAAAGCAATATGAACTCCAGAAAATATAGCTAATAACATCCCAAGAAGAGTTAATAACATAAGCGTGTCTAAGTCTATGCCCACAGTAAGTACCTTTTTATTAATTGATTAATATAAATTAATTGATTTTTTTTTATCATTTACAAATGTTTTGAAAATTAAAGTTAAATAAATAAATACAATTATGATAGATGAGAATATTATTACTGTGCGAATAGGGTACACTGGAAATTCAATTGCTCCTATTCCTTGGTACTCTCTAATTTCCCATCCTTTAATCATATCGGTCCATCCACCTATTGCAATGCCAGTGAATAAAAGTGCGCCAATAATATAGGATAATGAGTTTATAATTTTTTTACCTTTTACTTGAAAAAAATCAAAAATAAGAGTTGTCCTTAGCATTGAACCAGAAGCTATTGCAAAAGGAACTTGAAGGAAAACAATAGCAGGAACAGAGTTTTGAACAATTTGATCAGCACCTAAGAAAAGCCCAAAATTTCTAAATGTTACTTCAGCAAAAATTGTTAAAGCAACAATAATTAACCAAATAGCAGCTATGGATTGTAAGAATTCCGGTGTTTTTTTAAGTAGTTTTAACAAAGTAACCCCCATTACTTTTTTTTAATCAAAAAGCAATTACCATTACTTTTTTTTAATCTTAGACATAAATATATAATTTGATCAAGTATTATAAAGATATATTTATTAATTTATTAATTTTGCTTTTTCATTAAAATTTTTACTAAGATTTTTAATTTCCTTACATATTTTTTTACTAAATAATTCTGCGACTGGACTTAACTCTTTGCTTGCTGATGTAATCATTACATAGTCAGTAATTAAATTTGGTGATATCAAAGGTGATAATGTTCTAGTTTCACCTGACAGGTCTAAATGACAAAGAGCCGCTGGCAAAATAGCACTCCAGTCACTTGTTGCTATCATTTGTAAAGTACCTATCATCCCGTCCATTTCAAGTTTTTTTATTACGTTTATGTTATGAGTAGCAAAGTATTCATTAATAGCGACTCTCCTTGAATTTTCTGGCCCAGGTAAAATGATCTTAATATTTTTAACACTAGATAAATTTATTGGTTCAAGATGTTTAAATAAAGAATTCTTAGAGGTTACCAATAGATTAATGTCACTAGAGATAAATTCTACATTAAGACCTATTGGGTTTTTAACTGAAGGAACAATTGCAAATTCTAACTTATTAGAACGAACCATTTCTTCAAGTACACCCGAATAGGCTTCTGTTATTTTTATATCTACCTTGGGGTTATCAGTTAGAAATTCAGTTAAAGTATTAGGTAGTGCAGATCTTGTAAATGTTGGCATCAAACCACAATTGAAACTGCCAGTTAGCTCTTTTGTATTGGATTTAACCTCAATTAGGGCTTTTTCCATAAGTTTAAGAATATCAATAGAGTAATCATAAAAGGTTAACCCACTATCAGTAAGTACCATCTTTCCTGGAGATCTATTTATAAGTTGCTTGCCAATACTAATTTCTAAATTTTGTACCAGCATTGACATACCAGATTGAGTTGCATTTAACCTTTCGGCAGCAAGACTAAAAGACTTTTCTTCTACAACAGCTACGAAAGCTTTTAATTGCTTTATTGAGACACTCATATATAAACCTTATTATCACTAAATGTGATGGAATTCATCTTAATAAATAATTACTTATTATACATAAATAATGTTAAAAAAAAGTATTTAGTTATCTTTTTAGATTAATTTTTTATTATATACAAAATGAGAGCGTTTTATGCCTGCCAAAAAAACTAATATAAATGACATAATAATAAATGAGAATAAAGATTTTGATGAAAAAATTTATAGAAACACTTTAGGGCTTTTTTCAACTGGGGTTACAATTGTAACAACTATGGATGAAAATTTACAGCCAATAGGTATTACTGTTAATAGCTTTGCCTCAGTTTCATTAAAACCGGCTCTTATTTTATGGAGTATTGATAAAAGTCAACCGAGTTATAATTCTTTTTTAAATTCTAAAGGCTTTGCTGTTAGTGTTTTAAATAAAGAACAAATTGATTTATGCTATAAATTTTCAAGTCCATCAAAAGATAAGTTTAAAGATACTGAGTGGACCTTAAGTAAAAATGGATTTCCAATAATTTCCAATTCATTAGCTTGGTTTGATTGTTTGTCATGGACTAATTATCCAGGAGGAGACCATCAAATACTTTTAGGTGAAGTTAATTCATTTGATAAAAATGATAATGAGCCATTAATTTTTTGGAACGGTAAGTTAAATTAATATAGAAATTTAATATATAAACATCTATATGTATAATCAATAACAAGTTTATTAATTTAAAATTTTTGAGGTTAAAATGGCTAAGTGGTTAAAGCAAGGTAAATCAGAGGTTGAAATCCAAGAAGCTGATTCTAAGGTAAGATCAACTGTTGAACAAATTTTGTCTGATGTTTCTAAAAGAGGAGATGATGCTGTTAGAGAATTGTCAAAGAAATTTGATAATTATGAACCAAAAAACTTTATCTTATCTGAACAAGAAATAGAAAACGCAATAAATCAAGTTTCTAAAAGAGATATTGAAGATATTAAATTTGCTCAAACTCAAGTTAGAAATTTTGCAAAAAAACAACTGGAATGCATAAAAGATTTAGAAGTGGAAACTTTGCCTGGTGTTATTTTAGGTCATAAAAACATACCTATGAACGCAGTAGGATGTTATGTTCCAGGTGGAAAATACCCAATGGTAGCATCTGCTCACATGTCTGTTCTTACAGCAAAAGTAGCCGGGGTCAAAAACATAACAGCTTCTGCTCCTCCTCAAGGTGGGAAGCCTCATCCAGCAATTGTAGCTGCAATGCATTTAGGTGGCGCTGATAAAATACTCTGTCTTGGAGGTATTCAAGCAGTTGCAGCCATGGCTATAGGAACTGAAAGCATTTCTGGGGTGGATATGTTAGTTGGACCTGGTAATATGTTTGTGGCTGAAGCTAAAAGACAATTATTTGGCCGAGTGGGTATTGATCTTTTTGCAGGCCCAACTGAATCTTTAGTAATTGCAGATAAATCATCTGATCCAGAAATCTGTGCCGTTGATTTACTTGGTCAAGCAGAACACGGTTTAAATAGTCCAACAATTTTATTAACTAACTCAGAAGAACTTGCTTTAAAAACTATTGAAGAAGTTGAAAGACAGTTAAAAATACTTCCTACTGCAGACGTAGCTAGGGTTTCGTGGACTGATTATGGACAAGTAATTGTATGTGAGACTATTGATGAAATGGTTTCTGTTGCAAACGATCTTGCTTTTGAACATGTTCAAGTAATGACTGAAGATCCAGATTATTTTTTAAAGAATATGACAAATTATGGGGCTTTATTTTTAGGTTCTAGGACAAACGTTGCTTTTGGAGATAAAGTAATAGGAACAAATCATACTCTACCTACGAAAACGGCTTCTAGATATACTGGTGGATTGTGGGTTGGAAAATTTTTAAAAACTTGTACTTACCAAAAAATATTAACGGATGAAGCCTCTGCAATGGTTGGTGAATATTGTTCAAGGCTTTGCGCTCTTGAAGGTTTTTCAGGTCATGGTGAGCAAGCAAATATAAGAGTAAGACGATTTGGTGGTAGAAATATAGAACCATATTCGTCTGCAGAATAGGAGCAAAAATGAAATATCCAAAATTACCAAGTTTTAGGCTAGATGGTAAAAGTGCACTTATTACAGGAGCAGGTAGAGGTATTGGGATGGGAGCATCTATAGCCTTGGCAGAGTCAGGTGCAAATGTAACTTTAGTATCTAGAACTGAAAAAGAATTAAAGGAATTAACAGAACATATTAAATCATTAGGCTTTAAAGCTAATTACGAAGTTTTAGATGTTAATGATGAGAATGAGGTTTCTAAATTGATTGAAAAATCAAATGCTTTTGATATTCTTATTAATAACGCTGGTACTAATAAGCCTGCAAAATTAATAGACACAAATATTAACGACTTTGATCATGTTATGTCTTTAAATGTTAGGTCAGTTATATATTTAACAAAACATGTTGTTAAAAAAATGTTAGATAACAATATTAAAGGTTCAATAATTAATGTTTCATCTCAAATGGGTCATGTAGGAGGACCAAATAGAACAACTTATTGTGCAAGTAAATTTGCTATTGAAGGCTTTACGAAAGCTCTTGCAATTGAGTTAGGCCCTAATCAAATTAGAGTTAATACAGTTTGTCCTACATTCATTCAAACTCCAATGACAGAACCTTTTTTAAAAGATGATGAGTTTAAAAAAACTACTATTGGTATGATCCCTCTTGGAAGATTAGGAGAAGTTAAAGATCTTATGGGGCCTTTTGTCTTTTTAGCTTCAGAAGCATCTTCATTGATGACAGGCTCAAGTGTACTAGTCGATGGAGGCTGGACAGCTAGGTAGTTTTATTACTGTGGGGGGTAAAATATTTTAAATTGTCTAATAAAATTAATTGTAAATTAAAAGTAAATGGAAATGTACATTACTTAAATATTCCTGATGATAGGCCGCTTTTATTTGTTTTAAGAAATGATTTAAACTTAAAAGGTAGTAAATTAGGGTGCGGTTTAGAGCAATGTGGATCTTGTTCTGTACTAGTAAATGGCAAACAAATATTATCTTGTAGTAAAAAAGCTATTGAATTTGAAGGTAAAGAAATAACAACTATTGAAGGCTTGGAATCAAACAATAAACTTTCAATAATACAAGATGCATTTATAGAATTTAATGCTGCCCATTGTGGTTATTGTACCGCTGGTATAATTATATCTATAACTTCTTTATTTAATAAAACAAATTCTCCCAAACAAAAAGATGTTATAAAATCATTAGAAGGTAATTTATGCCGTTGTGGATCTCATCAATCTGTTTTGAAGGCAATTAAAAAAATAAAGACTACTTTAGCAAAACATAGTTTAGAGATTTAAATGAATCAATTATCATCAGGGACAAGCATTCAAAGTTATAATTTTGTTTCTGACTGGATTATTTTTGATAATAACATGATACAAATACTAACTGGCAAGATTGATATTGGCCAACATATAAGTACAACCTTAGCACTAATTGCTTCAAGAGAGCTTGATATCAATATTAAAAAAATTGAAGTTGTAAACGTAAAAACTAATTTATCACCCAATGAAGGGTTTACGGCAGGCAGTCTTTCTGTTTCACAATCTGGAACAGCATTAAAGTCAGCTACTATAACATTTAGAAACTCTTTTATTGAATATATTTGTTCAAAATATAATGTCAAATTAGAAGATATTAATTTAGAAAATGGAATTGCAAAAATTTTAGGAACAAATATTTATTTTTCATATTGGGATTTTGCAAAATTAGATAATTTTAAGAACATTATAATATTACCATTAATACCCATTAGATTAATTGAACCTAATCTTTCAAATTCTAGAAATGAAAATAAATTAATAAATAATATTGTTACTGGGAAGTATAGGTTTATTCATGATTTAGATTTTCCAAATATGTTACACGCAAGAATGGTAAGGCCTCCAAATTATTTTTCAAAGGTTAAATCACTTGATCAAAAATTAATCTCTAAGATTGAATCTTTAAATATTAATATTATTGTTAAAGGATCTTTTATTGCAGTAGTTGGAGGTGATGAATATGAAGTAATTAAATCAGCAAAGAGAATAGCAAATTCATGTACGTGGGATCTTTTAGAAGATCTAGAAGTTAAAGATATTAATGAAATGCTTTTAAAAAATGATAAAGATACACTTCTTGTTAAGCGAGGTGGCGAAGCTTTTCATGAAGAAATACCAAAAAATAAATTCTATAATGAGAAGGAATTTATTACTTTAAATAGTACTTATTCAAAGCCATATATAATGCATGGATCTATTGGTCCTTCTGCAGCATGCTCAATATACCAAGATAATAAATTTAAAATTTTTACTCATAGCCAAGGAATTTATCAAACAAGAAGTGCAATAAGTGAAGCTTTAAAAGTAGACGAAAATAATATTGAGATTAATTTTATGCCTGGGGCAGGCTGCTACGGTCATAATGGAGCTGATGATGCGGCTTATGAAGCTGCTATTATATCTGAGACATTACCAGGTATATATATATTACTTAAGTGGACTAGAGAAGAAGAGCATTGTTGGGAACCTTATGGAAGCGCAGCCTTGAGTGTTATTAAAGGTTCATTAGATTTAAAAGGAAATATTGTTTATTGGGCACATGAAACTTTTGCTGACACTTTCTTGAGTAGACCTACAAAAGGAAGTGCTGACAATTTACTATCGTTTAAATATTTAAATAATAATTTTAATAAAAAAAGAAATAAACCAAATACTGCTCCCCATATGGGTATACACAGAAATTTAGATCCTTTATATAACTTTAAGAATACTAGACTTGTTAAAAATTTAGTTCATAACTTACCATTAAGAACATCTGCATTAAGAGGTTTAGGAGCGTTTGGTAATGTTTTTGCTATTGAATCTTTTTTAAACGAACTTGCAGAGGTGGCAAAAATTGATCCAATAACGTTTAGATTAAATCATCTTGAGGATATTAGGGCTAAAGAAGTACTATTGGACCTTCAAAAACAATTAAGTAATACACCTTTAGGTATAAATAATACTCGTGGCATTGCTTTTGCTCGTTATAAAAATTCAGCAGCATATTGTGCTGTAGGTGTTGAAATTAATGTAACTGATGATATTGAAATTAAATTAATTAACTCTTGGATATCAATAGATGCCGGAGAAGTTGTTTATGAAGAAGGAGTTATTTCACAAATAGAAGGTGGCTTTATTCAAGCGGCTAGTTGGACTTTATATGAAGATGTTCAATATGATACTAAATCAATTTTATCTACAGATTGGGATAACTATAAAATAATAGGATTTGATAACATCCCTAAAATAAATATCAATATTATTGATAAAAAAGGGTTTCCTTTTCTTGGAGTTGGTGAAGTTGTTGCAGGACCAGTTAGTGCAGCTATTGCGAACGCTTTATATGAATGCTTGGGTGTTAGAACAAGACATCTTCCTTTGACAAAAGATAAAATTAAAAACGAACTTTTAAAATAATTTAAGATATTAATTAGTTTTTTTTAATTTTAAAGTTTATTAATGTCATATAATTTTATAGGAGTTTTTTGATATGGTTGATAAAAAAAGTGGAATGTATAAAAATCTAACTAGTTATGGTGACGAAGGGTTTTCTATCTTTTTAAGAAAAGCATTTATTAAAGGTATGGGTTACTCAGATGAAATGTTAGATAAGCCCATTATAGGTATCACAAATACCTATAGTGATTACAATCCATGCCATGGAAATGTTCCAGATTTAATTAAAAGCGTTAAAGCTGGTATTTTATCGTCTGGTGCAATCCCATTAGAATTTCCTACAATTACAATACATGAGTCTTTTGCTTATCCTACATCTATGTATTTAAGAAATCTTATGTCCATTGACACAGAAGAAATGTTAAGAGCACAACCCATGGATTCATGTGTTCTTATTGGTGGTTGTGATAAAACCGTACCAGCACAGATTATGGGGGCATTTAGCGCTGACATGCCAATTGTTCAACTAGTTACAGGTCCAATGCTTACAGGTTCACACAGAGGAGAAAGAGTTGGCGCATGCACAGATTGCAGGAGATATTGGGCAAAGTTTAGAGCAGAGGAAATTGATGAAAATGAAATAAATGAAGTTAATAATCAATTAGTTCCTACTGTAGGAACTTGCGGTGTAATGGGGACTGCAAGCACTATGGCTTTAATTACAGAAGCACTTGGTTTGATGGTGCCTAATGGAGCTTGTGCTCCAGCCGTTTCAGCAGAAAGAAGAAGGATTGCGGAACAGTCTGGTAAATTAGCTGTTGAAATAGCTTCTAAAAATTTTAAACCAAGTAAATTTTTAACAATAAAGAATTTTGAAAATGCTTTAACAATTCTATCTGCTGTTGGTGGATCTACAAATGGAATAGTTCATTTAACAGCTATGGCTGGTCGACTGGGTTTTGATTTAAATTTAAATGAATTTGATAAAATGACAAAAGATACTCCTATGATTGTTGATTTAAAACCATCTGGAGTTGGGTATATGGAAGATTTGTTTAAATCTGGAGGCCTTCCTAGGATTTTAGTAGAGTTAAAAGATTATCTTCATTTAGATACTATGACTGTATCAGGTGAAACATTAAGAGCTTTAATAGAAAAATCTAAGTATAATTGGAAACAAGAAATAATTAGAAAAACTGACAACCCAATTTTTGAAAAGGGAAGTATTGCTGTACTTACTGGAAATCTTGCCCCAGGGTCAGCTATAATTAAACAATCAGCGGCTAGTAAAGAATTGCTTCTGCATGAAGGAATTGTTGAAGTATTTGAAAATCTTGAGGATTTAGCAAATAGAATTGATAGTGAAGAATTAAATGTAACTAAAGATAGCATTTTGCTTCTTAGGAACATAGGGCCCATTGGAGCTCCTGGAATGCCTGAGGCAGGATTAATTCCAATTCCTAAAAAACTGGCTAAAATAGGTGTTAAAGATATGGTTAGAATTTCTGATGGCAGGATGAGTGGGACTGCTTCGGGAACAATAGTTCTTCATGTTTGCCCAGAAGCAGCGGCTGGAGGTACTTTAAATATAGTTGAAAGTGGGGATGTTATAAAGTTAGATGTTGTTAATAGATCTATTGAACTTATATTGTCCGATGAAGAAATAAATTTAAGAAAAAAGAAAAAAAATATGAAAGAAATAGTAAAAAGGAGAGGCTATAATAAAATATTCCATGAACATGTATTACAAGCTGATAAAGGGGTTGATTTTGATTTTCTTAGACCCATTGATTAAATGATTTATATTTTTATAAAATTTATATGAATTCTTTCATTCGAGGGAATTCTTGAAAGTATTGTTCATGAAAGACTTGAGTTAATTTCTTAAATTGATTTAGATTTTTTTCTGAAAGATTAGATATTTTTACTCCCTCTGCTTTGATTTTTTCTATAAGGATATCATCTTCATTTATAGCCAATGTTCTTTGAAAAACATTGCTTTTTTTAGAAGAGTTAATAATACATTTTTTCTCCTCTTTAGTTAATTTTTCAAAATAATCACTATTAATAACAAATAGACAAAAACCTATCATATGAGATGATATAGTTACAAATTTTTGCTTCTTATAAATACCAAAGTTCCAATAGTTTGTGAGTGGGTTTTCTTGAGCATCTATTGTATCTTCTTTTATGGCTATTTTAAAATCTCTTACATCTAATGGTTTTGGTATAAAGCCTATAGATTTAAATATATTAATATGGAGTGGGCTAGGGGTGGTTCTCAAAACCTGATTTTCACAATCATCTGGTACAATGATTTCTTTGATTTTTGAGCTCAGATGCCTAACACCGTTATCCCAGAAGCCAAGTAGTATCAAATTATTTTTTTTTAGAACATCATTTATGTATTTAAAAAAATTTGATTCTAATAATTTATAAGCTTCATTTCTATTTTTAAATAAGTATGGCAAATCTAATAATTTAATTTCTGGTATAATTTTTTCATAATAACTTGATAATAAATAAGATGAATGAATTTCTTCATTTATAGTTTTTTCTATTAAACTAGAAGCCAGATCATTATTGGATGTAACGTCCACTATAAAAGTAGTGCTAAACTCTTCATTTATATTTTTAAGAAATTCACTAGCTGATTGAGTGTGAATAGATTGAGGCCCTTGGTAACCTCCAAAAATAAATTCTTTTTTCAAAATTATTCTATTTTCTATTTGTTATTATTAGAAATGAGCTTCTATATTTAAATGATCTTGAATAAAGAACAAGCATTACCACCAGTTATGAGTTTTATATCATTTTGTGATAGTCCATCAGTACCTAAGACATGTTCTATTGGATCATCTTCTGCCATATCATACGGATAATCTGTACCCATTATTATATGATTTGATCCAAATTTATCTATTAGGTATTTTAACTGATCAAAGGAAAAAACTACAGTATCAAAATACATTCTTTTTAAATAATCTGAAGGTTTATGTTTTAGATCATAGCCTCTACAATCTGGTCTAGCGCCCCAAGCATGATCAATTCTTCCAGAATAAGCAGGAAGATATCCTCCACCATGAGCTACAAAGATTTTAAGAGTAGGGAATTTTTCCATTGTGCCGTCAAAAATTAAATGATGAAGTGCTACTGTTGTATCCATAGGATTGCCAATAATATTTATAAAATAGTGATTTTTTAATCTTTCTCCTTCAGGATATCCATTCGGATGAAGAAAAATAGGGACGTCTAATTCAGTTGCCATTTTCCAAACAGGATCATAAGAAGGGTGAGACAATTCTTTTCCATCTTGAAAAGTTATTATTTGAAAACCTCTTAAGTCTAATTCTTTAACGGATCGCTCCATTTCTTTAGCAGCAAGATCTCCATTTTGCATGGGCAATTGACCTAAGGCAACAAACCTGTCTGGTCTGGTATTAGCTGCAGCGGAAAGTTTGTTATTAATAGTTTGAATAGCTTTAAATGCTACATCACTTTTTATATTACAATAGTGCTGAAAGGGGACAGGTATTAAAACTTGCATATCAATACCTTGTGAGTCCATTTTATTTAATCTTTGTTCGATATTAGTTAAATCTAGAAATCTATCTTTTAATTGTTGAACGTTCTGATTAGTAGTTATTGAATTACTGTGTCTAAAAGCTGGGATATCAAAAGGATCAAATAGACCTGCTACAATATCAGCTGCTTCTTGAACATGAAGATGGCAATGGGCATCAATTGTTATAGAAGACGGCCTAGTTTCTTTACCACTCTTAGCATGATTTCTTGCTGCCGTGTTTCCATAAGGTTTTATATTCATTGTTATCTCCTTTTTTTATATTATAGAATTAAGTATTTAAAATTTTAAATTATAAAA
>CAZWGZ010000039.1:0-12593 GCA_964633395.1 uncultured Rhodobacterales bacterium | reverse complement strand
GAGATAAAAAGCAATAAAATTACTCAAGAAATTTATTTAACAGAAATTGTTAAAATAGTAAATCAACATAATAAAAAGATAACGTTTGTTGAAATAGATGAAAATGAAATTTTAGGCATTAACAATCAACTTGATTTAGCTGATGCAGAAAGAATTTCTCAGAATGCACTAAGAAAGAAAGCTATGTTAAATGGTGTTAAATTAATTGCTCCTGAGACAGTTTTTTTAAATTTCGATACAAAATTTTATAAAGATGTAGTTATTCATCCAAATGTTGTTTTTGGAAAAAATGTTGTTATTGGTCCATTAGTTGAAATAAAATCTTTTTCATATTTAGAAGATTGTGAAATTAAAAAAGAAAGTATCATTGGACCATTTGCAAGATTAAGAGGCAATACTATAATTGGACCTAAGTCTAAAATTGGTAACTTTGTTGAAATTAAAAATAGTAAATTAGATGAAGAAGTTAAAGTAAGCCACTTGTCGTATATTGGTGATAGTGAAGTTGGAGAATTCACTAATATTGGTGCTGGAACAGTTACTTGTAACTATGATGGCAAAAACAAGAATAAGACAAAAATTGGAAAAAAATCTTTTGTTGGATCAAATTCAACTATTATTGCTCCTATTATTATTGGAGATAATGTTACACTTGGCGCGGGTAGTACTTTTAATAAAGATGTACCAAATAGAACATTATCAATAGGAAGAGCCTATCAAATTAATAAAAAAAAAAGTAATCAAAATATTTAATAGCCTCGATCTGATAGTCTATGATGTGAAAATAAACCAGGTGCAATTATAATTTCATAATTTTGTTTTCTCCACCATGAATTATTTAATTCTATTTCAATATTTTTAAAGCCATTAATGCTTTTGCTTGATTGAATAGATTCAGCTTTCCTAATAATAACATTTAAAAACTTGTCTCTATCAACTAAAATTGCCAAATTAGCCCAGTTTAGAACTAAACTTGAAACATTATAAAATCCATATGATAATTTTTTAACATATTCAGGATGACGTTTTTCAGGTTGTTTTAATAAATAAGGGGATGTACCTATAAGGCTTTCTGCTTTACTCGGCCTTATAAGTCTCATGATAGAAGAACGAAAATTATTTGACCAATATTTTTCATATTTTTTAATACCAACAAATGGTTCTCCAGGGTTAGATTTACTTCTTAATCTAATTTGGATAACTGGTTCTTTTGATAACAATTCAATAGATCTCTTTATCTGATTATATACGGCATTTTCATTTTCTATTAAAGGGAGGTCATTTTCCAACAATAATATAGGACCACTTGGCATCTTCTCTGCTAAAACCTTAAAGCCTCCAAGAATACCAATATTTTTCTTTATTAAAATAGGTTCATAACAAAAAAGTTTTGCTATTTCTATTCCTTCTTTCGTATACTCAGGAAGACAGATATACTTATTATTTGTTAATTTTGATAATCCATTTTTCTCATATGTAATTAGTGAATTTAGTAAACTATCGTAGCCTTTCCAGCTTAAAATACCTATTGAAAATGGGAGATTAATCATAATATAAATTCTTTTAAAATATTTATGTTAATTCTCATTTTTTTTATTTTGTAATATTTGTGATTCAAATTCTCTAAGTCTTTTATAAACACTTGCTAATTCAATAATTGTTGGCCATGCCTTTAACAAATATTGCATTGAACCTTCAACTCTGCCAAACGCTCTAATAATTTGTTGCATTACTCCTAATGTTACAACACCGGCCACAATCGCTGGTGCTAAAAATACATAAGCAGATAATACATTTGCTTGTAAATACGCCATACGACCAATATTGAAATAAAGATAGCGTGAATAACTTAAGAAATGTATTGAACGAACACCATCAAATAATTCTGATATTGTTTTTGGTCTCACTGTTTCATCATCTTCTGCTATAACAAGAATTTTTCGATATGCTGCTTCTTTCTTTTGAAGATCGTATTCTACACCAACAAGACGTAATACCCATCCTAAAGCTATTAAAAATATAGTCCCACCAAGCGTCCAGATTAAAGCACCTGTAATTAATCCATATTGCCAATCACCAAAAAAGAATATTGGGATGCCAGCTGATAATCCTAAGAGAATAGGAATAAACTGTATTAAAACCATAATTGATTCAATGAAACTTGTACCTAAAGATTCCATAATACGTGAAAATTTTATTGTATCTTCTTGAACTCTTTGCGCAGCACCCTCTATTTTTCTCGCTCTATCATAAACTGAATGATACCATTCAACCATTGCAGCGCGCCATCTAAATAAAAAATGTGCTGTAAAAAAACTAACCACTACATAGACAGCAACATATATCCCGGCCAATGTAATAAATGAAAATAAACTAGTCCAATATTCCTCTATTGTAATTGCATTTGGCTTTGCAAGAGCTTTTTGAATCATATCATAAAATTGGCCAAACCATTCATTGATTTCAACATCAATTTTTACTTGGACCCATAATGATGACAAAATAACAGCTGATCCTATCCAAGCCCACAATAACCATTTCCTAGTTGTAAAAAACCTAAACATTTTTGACCTTTTTTTAAAAAAATAAATTCAATGAATTATTATATTCTTTTATCGTGAATATTAATACTTAATACTAAACCAACACCTATTAGGACTGTAATAAGTGATGTTCCTCCATGACTTATTAAAGGTAAAGGAGCACCGACAACAGGCAATAGTCCACATACCATTCCAATATTTAATGTTAAATATAGAAATATAAGACACCCTATACCGAACACAATAATTTTAGAAAATAAAGAATCAACAAGAAAACTAATTCTCATAATTGAAGTAATTAATACACAAAAAATAAAAATTATTAAAATTGAACCAAGAAAGCCCATTTCTTCAGATATTAAAGTGAAAATAAAATCTGTATGTTTTTCGGGAAGATAATTTAATCTACTTTGGCTTCCCAATAAATAACCTTTTCCAAAAAGTCCACCTGAACCTATTGCAATTTTAGATTGTATAATTTGATAACCACTTCCTAAGCTATCTAATTGAGGATTCAAGAAAACTAAGATTCTATTTTTTTGATAATCATATAATTGTTGCCAAATAATAGGAACAAAAGATATTAATGCTAACAAAAAGAAAAAAACTACTTTTAAAGAAATCCCAACATAAAATAAGATAGCCATTCCTAAAATAATGATTGTTAAACCAGTTCCTAAATCAGGTTGAGACATTACAATAAATCCAGGCAAACAAATACAAATAATTGGAAAAATATAAGGAAAAATTTGGTTGAGTTGCATTTTGGAAATATTATCAAAATATTTAGCTAACATTAAAATTAAAACTAGTTTCATAGGCTCTGAAGGTTGAAAGTTAAAACCACCTATAGAGATCCATCTTTGAACATCTCCAACACCAAAAAACTTTACAAAAAATAGGGATAATAAACCAAAAAGAAAGGATAGAACACTTAACTTATAAAACAACTTTGGAGGTAATAATGCAATAAAGAACATAAGAAAAATACCAAAAAGTGATCTAAGGAAGTGACTTTTAGCCCAAGGATTCCAATCACCTCCAGCTGCTGAATATAAAGAAGCTACCCCAATCGTACATAATAAAATTACACAAAAAACAATTATCCAATTTATTTTTAAAAGTTTAGTTATAAAAATACTAAATATAGATTCTTCATGAAATTTATTGATGTGATAGTTCATTAGTTACTCTTATAATTTAAATTTATACTTTTAATAAATTTTTGAAAACATCACGTGCTATTGGAGCAGCTGTAGAAGATCCACTTCCTCCATGTTCAACAACAATACTTATAGCATATCTAGGTTTTTGAACTGGGGCATAACCAACAAAAAGAGCATGATCGCGTTTTTTCCATATACGATCTTCATTTTTTAACAAACCTTTTTCTCTTTCTAATTCGGAGATTCTTACTACCTGAACAGTTCCAGTTTTACCAGCCATTTCAACATTAGGAGCTCCAATTTTATAATTTCTAGCAGTTCCTTTTTTACCAGTTATAACTTCTTCCATTGATTTTCTAATGAAGTTTAAATGAGTACTATTTATTTCTAAATTTTTAAATTTTTTGATTTTTTTTTGAATAATTAGAGATGGTTCAACAGCAAATTTACCATTAGCAATTCTTGCAACCATTGTAACTAATTGTAAAGGAGTAGAAAGAATATACCCTTGTCCAATTGAAGCATTTAAAGTTTCACCAAGAGTCCATTTGATACCGTCACGTTTTAACTTCCACTCAATATTAGGAACAACCCCTCTAGTTCTATCATCTAGTTCTATATTATAGTACTCACCTAAACCTAATTTTTTAAACATAATAGCTATTCTATCAATCCCTATTTTCAAACCTAACTCATAAAAATAAACATCACAAGATTGCTCTATAGCTTGCATTAAAGAAAGCTTTCCATGTCCATTCTTAGACCAACAATGAAAATTACTAGTACCAAACTTTTTATTTCCCTTACAAAAAAAACTTGTTTTGTAATCTATAATTCCTGCTTCCAAACCTGCTAATGCAACAGCCATTTTTATAGTTGATCCTGGAGGATATACCCCAGACATGCTCCGATTTAAAAAAGGAGCTTTAGTATTATTTTTTAATATATTCCAATCTTTAGAATCTAAATCATTTGAAAAAATATTAGGATTAAAACCTGGTGATGAAACAGAACATAAAATTTCTCCATTATGAATATCCATTACGATTATTGAACCAGATTGAGGATCTACTATTTTATTTTTTTTATTTGTATAGACATACTTTTTATCTATGTAGGTCACTTGTTTCTGCTTATGAATTTGAGATTTTATCGATTTTTTTTCTATTGAAGTTAAATTATAATTCCCTTGTTCTAATCTTTTAATTGCATAAGCTTGCAAACTCATATCCAGAGAAACTTGAAGATCATTACCTGGTTTACTATCTTCGTAAATTTGAGAATCTATAACATGACCTTTTGATGTTACCTCATTTCTTTTTCTTCCAAATTCACCCCTCAACTCTATGTCAAAAAATTTTTCTAGGCCACTTTTTCCTATTTCAAGACCTGGGACTGAAATCATTTTCCCATTTTTAATATCAATTTTTGAAAACATTCCTGTATAGCCAGTAATATGTCCTACTATACTTCCTTGCGGATAAACTCTTTTTTTGGACATGGAAAAACTAATTTCAGGAAAGTGAGTCCTTCTAACAGCTAATTTAGACACATCCTTTTGAGATAGATTCTTTGTAATAAGAATTTGTTTAGGATAATTATTTTTATACGATTTTATTTGAATATAAAAATTTTTAATATCTTTTTTATTTATATTAATCACAGATAAAACTTTATCTAAAATAAGGTCTACATTTAATTTTTTATTCCAATTAAGAACTAAGGAAAACCCATCCATATTTCCAGCTAACAACCTCATTTTTCTATCTAATATTCTACCTCTTTCAGGTGCAATAATATGATAATTAAATTGATTGTCATCTGATAATTTTTCATATTTTTGATTCTCAATCATTTGCAGATCGAACAATCTCCAACCAATAGCTCCAACAACTACACTTTTTAGAAAAGATAAAAAGAAAAATCTTCTTGTGATTTTTTGATCCAAAAGTTTTTGACTTTTATTTTTCATAAATTAATTTTTGATCAATTTAGTTATGAAATGAATAAAATTTATACTCAAAACTAAAAAAGGAAATATTATTAATGTTACCCCAAGGTGAAATAAAATAGGACTAAAGTCTGGAATAGTTAAATTTACAATAATATTTAATAAAAAAGTAATAACAAAAGAACTAATAAAAACAAATGTAAAGTGAATCCAATCATCTTTAGAAATATTATCAATAAAACTTAATTTTAAATGTTCTGTGAAATATTTAATTAATAGAAAGAACATTGAATTAATACCTATATTTGATCCTAACAAAACATCATATAACAATCCTAAAGTAAATAGAGAAAAACTTGATACATGAATGGAAAATTTTCTTAAACATAAATATATTGCTATAGATAACAAACTAGGAATTGAGTTATCAAATATTAAAAAAAAACCAAATGATATTTCAACGTTGATTAAAAAGAATAATAAAAAAAAACAAAGTATATTGTTTGAAAATTTATTAAAAAAATAAAATATAGATTTTATGTACATTAATTTTTTAAGCTTTCTGAATTTCTGGTGCCGCTTGAATTAATTCCTTTAAGCCCAATTGTTGGCATTGGTTTTTGAAGAGGTGCAAAACCATTAAAATTATTTTTTGAAGAGTATTTTGAATTAAAATTTGTAATAATAGATACATAGGTAAGCTTTTGAAAATTTACTGTAGGCTTTACATAATAATTACCTGAAAAACTTCTAACAATTCTTCCAACATTAATACCTGAAGGTAACTGTCCTCCATGACCAGAAGTTTCTAAAACTTCTCCTTCCAAAGGTTTAGCTTCCGATGAAAGAAATCTTATTTTTAAAAGCTCTCCATTTTGACCTTGTGTTACAGCAGGCCAATTACTATCAGTTAAATAAATCGGTATCATTGCATTTATGTCAATTATTAGAAGTATTCTACTAGAACTTATACCAACATTTATAACGTAACCAACAAGTCCAAGAGATGAAATAGCTGGCTGTCCAATAACAATCCCATCTTTTTCACCTACATTAATTAAAACTGTGTTAGCAAAAATGCCCCCTGCCGCTGTAAATACCCTACCAGTTATGATTTGATTATTTTTTTTAGGAATAACTTTTAACAATTCTCTTAATTCTAAAAGCTCAAGTTCTTGACTTTCAGTTTTGCTTTTCCAAACATTTAGCCGCCTAATTTCACTTTTAAATCTAATATTTTCTTCTCTTAAGGAAGTAGCAGATTTAACATCTTCTAAAACCGATGCAATCTCTTTAACTGGTTTATTAAACAAAAATGTTATTGGTGCTAAAAAATCAGACATAAAAGCTTTCAAGTTTCTTGCTGCAATTAGATCTAGTTTTCCTAAAAAAACAAGAGAAAGGCACAATAAAATCAAAAAGAAATTAATTTTTTTACCAAACTTAGAAGTTTTATTATTTGACGGCTTACCTGAAACCACCTCATCTCACTCATTAAATACTAGTTAATTAAATATTACACACCTATTAAAACGTTTCTTAAAGATTTCATCTCATCAAGACATCTTCCTGTTCCCATTACAACACAAGTCAGCGGATCTTCAGCAATCACAACAGGCAATCCTGTAGCTTCTCGTATTGTTGTATCTAAGTCACCTAAAAGAGCACCACCACCTGTTAATACAATACCTCTTTCAACTATATCTGCAGCAAGCTCAGGAGGAGTTTGTTCTAATGCAGTTTTAGTTGCCTCAATAATTTGTCCTACAGGTTCGGCTAAAGCTTCACAAATTTGAGCTTGGTTGATTTCAATTTCCTTTGGAACCCCATTGACTAAATCTCTGCCTCTTACCTCTATACTAGATCCAATACCATCTTTAGGAATTTTAGCAGTAGCTATTCCTTTTTTTATTCTTTCAGCAGTCATTTCTCCAATTAAAAGATTATGATGGCGCCTAATAAAAGCTACTATTGCTTCATCAAACTTATCTCCCCCAACCCTAACTGAACGAGCATAAACTATATTTCCTAATGACAAAATTGCTACTTCAGTTGTTCCTCCTCCAATATCTACAACCATTGAACCAGAAGCTTCCGTAACAGGCAAGTTTGCACCAATTGCAGCAGCCATAGGTTCTTCAATTAAGTAAACTCTTCTGGCACCAGCAGCCTCAGCTGACTCTTGTATAGCTCGTCTTTCTACAGCGGTAGCTCCAGAAGGAACACAAATAACTACTTGGGGACTAACTAAAGCAGATCTTTTATGAACTTTTCTAATAAAGTGTTTGATCATTTCTTCAGCAACATCAAAATCTGCAATAACTCCATCAGCCATTGGACGAATAGCTCTAATATTACCAGGTGTTTTGCCTAGCATAGTTTTTGCTTCCTCACCTACTGCTAAAACTTGAGACTTACCTCTTATTTCCGTAATAGCCACAACTGACGGTTCATTTAAGAGAATACCCTGCCCTTTAACATAAACTAGAGTGTTAGCAGTTCCTAAGTCTATGGCCAAGTCTGCTGAAAATAAACCTCTTATGAATCCAAACATATATTACCCTTTCTAAAACAGGCTTAATAAAAATTATTTCTAACTATACAATATAGTTAGAAATAATAGTATATTTTTTAATAGTGTAAAAAAAAATAGCTTAAATTAAATTATTGTTAAACACTAATTCTTATCCTTATCTACTAGCCTGTTTGCTGTAATCCAAGGCATCATTGCTCTTAGTTCACTTCCAATAGCTTCAATTGGATGTTCCGCAACTTTTCTTCTAGTAGCTTTAAAACCTGTCTGATTAACCTTGTTTTCTAGCATCCAGTCTCTGGTAAATTTTCCTGATTGTATATCACTAAGTATTCTTTTCATTTCGGCCTTTGTTTCAGAAGTAATTATACGTGGACCTGTAACATACTCACCATACTCAGCAGTATTACTTATTGAGTAGTTCATATTAGCTATTCCACCTTCATAAATTAAATCAACAATTAATTTAACTTCATGAAGGCACTCAAAGTATGCCATCTCAGGAGCATAACCAGCTTCAGTAAGAACTTCATAACCAGTTCTAATTAACTCAACTAATCCACCACATAATACAGTTTGTTCTCCAAAAAGATCCGTCTCACATTCTTCTTTAAAAGTAGTTTCAATAACACCTGATCTTCCTCCACCTATTGCAGAAGCATAGGATAATCCTATATCATGAACATTCCCAGAAACATCTTGATTAATAGCAATCAAACAAGGAACTCCTCCACCTTTTTGATATTCTGATCGGACAGTATGTCCAGGACCTTTAGGTGCAACCATAAAAACATCAATATCTTCTCTTGGTTCTATAAGATTAAAATGAACGTTTAGCCCGTGAGCAAAGGCTATTGCAGACCCCGGCTTCATATTCGTCTCAATCTCATCTTTATAAATCTCACCCTGCAACTCATCTGGTGTCAGCATCATTATTACATCAGCCCATTTAGAGGCTTCAGCAACATTCATGACGTTAAAGCCTGCGGATTTTGCTTTATCTATAGATTTGGAGTCTGAACGTAAAGCTACTGCAACATCTTTAACACCACTATCTTTTAAGTTTGCGGCATGCGCATGTCCTTGGCTACCATAACCAACAATAACAACTTTCTTATTTTTAATTAGATTTATATCAGCATCTCTATCGTAGTAAACTCGCATTAATAAGCTCCTTAAGTTTATATTAAATTATTATGACCTTAATATCAGTTAAGTGTAATTTGTTCTAGTATTTTTGTTTCAGTATCCGAACCTCTTGAAATGGCTGAAACTCCTGTTCTTGAAATTTCGGTATCACCAAGTGATTGCATTAAACATATAAAGGCGTCAATCTTATGAGGCCTTCCAGTTAATTCAAAAACAAAACTAGATAGGGTTACATCTAAAGTTTTAGCTCTAAAAGTTTCAGCTATCCTCAAAGCTTCAACTCTGTCAGAGCCTTGAGCAACTAGCTTTATAAGTGCTAATTCACATTCAATAAATGGTCCTTCAAGAGTTAGATCACGAACAAGGTGTACAGGAACAATCCTTAAAAGTTGAGATTTTATCTGCTCAATAGTCATTGAAGTACCTCTAGTTACCAAAGATATTCTAGATAAATGTCTTCTATTATCGACTTCGGTAACTGTTAAACTTTCTATATTATATCCTCTTCCAGAAAACAAACCTATTACTCTTGCTAAAGTGCCAGGTTGATTATCTACAATCAAAGAAAGAGTTCTTGAACTTTCTTTTTCTTTAATATCATTCTTTTGATAAACAGACATATTTACTTCCTTTAAACAAGAGCTAAACCAACTTCAGAAATATTAGTATTATTATCATCTGCACTTAGAATCATTTCATTATGCGCTGCACCAGAAGGTATCATTGGAAAACAATTTTCTTCTTTTTCAATTCTAATATCTGCAATTACAGGCCCATCAGTATTGATAATTTCATCCAATGAATGGTCTAATTCATCTATTTCATTAACTCTTATTCCTTTAATACCAAAGCTCTTGGCTAACATTATCAAATCTGGAAGGGATTCAGTATAACTTTCACTGTATCTTGTCCCATGATTTAATTCTTGCCATTGCCTAACCATTCCCATCCATTGATTATTCAAAATAAAAATTTTAACAGGAAGCTTATACTGAACAATTGTTGATAGCTCTTGCATATTCATTAAAAATGATGCGTCACCAGATATATCAATTACTAAAGAATTTGGATGAGCAACTTGCACGCCAACAGATGAAGGCAAACCATAACCCATTGTTCCTAATCCACCTGAAGTCATCCAATGATTTGGTTTAGAAAAACCAAAGTATTGTGCAGCCCACATCTGATGTTGACCAACTTCTGTTGTTATAAAAGGATCCATATTTTTAGTTTTTTCGTACAAGGATTTAATTGCCTGTTGTGGCTTTATAATTTTACTTGTTTGATTAAAATGTAATGATTTTTTATTTCTCCATTCATTAATTGTTGTCCACCAATCATTAATTAAGCTATTAGTTGTTTCATCTTTAATTTTTATAATTTCTTTAATTAATAACGATAAAACCTTTCTTGCGTCCCCAACAATTCCATAATCTACGGAAACAACTTTATTTATCGATGATTTATCTATATCAACATGAATTTTTTTAGAGTTAGGTGAAAATGCATTCAATCTTCCTGTCACTCTATCATCAAAACGAGCTCCGATATTTAACATTACATCACAATTATGCATTGCCATATTAGCTTCGTATGTACCATGCATTCCAAGCATCCCTAAAAAGTTTTTATTTTCACTAGAGACAGCGCCAAGTCCCATTAATGTCAAGGTAATTGGTGCATTTAATAGATCAACTAATTCAGATAATAAGCTAGATGCTTCCGGACCTGCATTGACAACACCTCCACCACCATAAATTATTGGTTTTTTAGCTTTAACTAATAGATTTGCAACTGTTGATATAGTATTTTCATCAATAATAGTTTCATAATTATTTTTAATTTTATTTATTTTTGTAGATTTTTTTTTATATATTACGTCTGTAAGTTGAATATCCTTAGGAAGATCAATAAGCACAGGCCCAGGCCTTCCCGAAGATGCAATTGCAAATGCTTCATGAACAACATCACACAATAAATCAGCATTTTTTACTAGATAATTATGTTTTGTGCAAGGACGAGAAATACCTGTTGTATCTGCTTCTTGAAAAGCATCAGTTCCAATCAAGTGGGTTGGAACTTGACCAGTAAGACAAACAAGAGGAACAGAGTCCATTAATGCATCTGTTAATCCAGTGATCGCATTAGTTGCACCAGGACCTGACGTTACAAGAACACATCCCACTTTTCCAGTTGACCTAGCATAACCTTCTGCAGCATGAACTGCAGCTTGTTCGTGCCTTACTAAAATATGTTTAATTTTTTTATTTTTAAATAGTGCATCATACAATGGCAACACAGCCCCGCCAGGGTATCCAAAAATAACTTCAACACCATTTTCAACTAAAGCTTTTATAACCGCTTCAGCACCATTCATTTGTAAATCACTATCCATTTGAACAAACACTTTCATATATAAATAAAATATAAATAAATAACAATAATATTTAAAAACGTCAATAAAATTTATTTTATAATATTAAAATAAATTATGCAAAAATGAAATAAAATTACAATTCTATAATTTTATTTGGAATATAATTATGTCTAAACCAAGTTAACTGTCTTTTTACATAATGCCTTGTGTCTCTCATACTTAATCTTACTGCATCATCAAATGATATTTGACTATCTAAATAATTTAGCAACCACTTAACTCCTAAAGATTTCATAATGGGTAAAGATCTATCTATGTGTTTATCACGTAATTTTATAACTTCTTCAAGTCCACCGATATTTAGCATTTGATTAAATCTCTTATCACAATTTTTATATATTACTTCTCTTTCTGAAGAAATTAAGAAAGAATAAATTTGTTTGCGCACCTTTCCTTCTCTTGCCTGATCATACCAAAATGAGAGTGTTTTAGCAGTTTGAAGATAGACACTATATGCTCTTAATAATCTATGCTTATCATTATTTTTTTGTAAAAAAATTGGATCAATATCACAAAGCATTTCTCTAAATCTATCTATACCAATATGATTTAATTTTGATAAACTTTGAACTTTAATGTTTTCAGATATAGCAGGTATTGGAACCAAACCATTAATAGCAGCATTTATATATAACCCTGAACCTCCAACTAATATAGGTACTTTTTTATTTTTTTTAATTTCGACTAATTTTTCTTTTAAATCAAATAGCCAATTAGAAACTGAAAAAGTATTTGAAGAATTAACATATCCATATAAATAATGTGGAACACAATCCATATTTTTAGAATTTGGTCGAGCAGATAAAATATTAAG
>CAZWGZ010000038.1:0-12790 GCA_964633395.1 uncultured Rhodobacterales bacterium | reverse complement strand
GCTTCAATTGTAGCCATTCTTATTGCCACTCCCATTTCAACCTGAGTTTTAATTAAGCTTCTGTCAGCGTCATCAGCTAGAGCTGAAGCAATTTCAACACCTCTATTCATAGGTCCAGGATGCATTATAACTGCATTTGGATTAGCTAGAGATAGTTTTTCTTCATCCAAACCAAAAAATTTAAAATACTCTCTTTGAGAAGGATTTTCTGTTCCAGACATTCGTTCATTTTGCAAACGTAAAAGCATTACTACATCTGCATTCTTAATGCCTTCTCTCATATCATAATAACATTTTACACCAAATTTTTCTAAGTGAGAGGGCATTAATGTTGGTGGAGCAATACATCTAACTTCAGCACCCATAATTGTTAATAAATGAATATTTGATCTAGCCACTCTACTGTTAGCTATATCTCCACATATACTTACTTTTAAACCCTCTAAATATCCAATTCTTCTTCTTATGGTTAACGCATCTAACAATGCTTGAGTAGGGTGTTCATGTCTTCCATCACCTGCATTAACAATGCTACAATCTAAATATTCTGCAAATAAACTTGGGGCGCCACTATGAGGATGTCTAACAATCAACACGTCAGGTTTCATTGCATTTAATGTACTTGCAGTATCAAGTAAGCTCTCTCCTTTTTTGATGGCAGAGTTTGTTAAAGATATATTTATAACTTCAGCTCCAAGTCTTCTTGCAGCAAGCTCAAATGAAACCCTTGTTCTTGTTGAATTTTCAAAAAAAACATTTAATATTACGTATCCTGAAAGATTTTTTATATCGCTATGTCTATCTAAATTAGCAAAGTAATCTGCTCTGTTAAGTAAATTCTCTATTTCTAATTTAGACATTCCTTCAATTGATAACAAATGAGGAGAAGATAGATTTACTGGATATGATTTTGATTGGGCAGGATTTTTTTTAAAAATTTTACTCATTTAAAATATTGTCTTACATCTTTTTTTGTAATCCGTCTAGTGCCGATTGTAATATCCAGCATGCAGCAAGTTGATCTGTTCTAGAGGATCTTTTCTTTCTTGAAAGATCAGCCTTGATCATAGGCTTTACAATAGCCATGGTTGACATTCGTTCATCTTGAAGCAAAATAGGAAGATCTTTAATATTCAATAAGCTTTTTATAAAATCTCTTACAGAATCGCAACGTGGACCAATGCTTCCATCCATATTAAGAGGCCATCCAATAACTATTCCTGCAATAGTGTATTCTTCAACAAGAATAAGAAGCTCTCTTATATCAATATTAATTTTCTTTCTTTTTATTGTTGTAATTGGTGAAGCAACCATTAGGTTTGAATCACTAACTGCAATTCCTAATGTTTTAGTACCAGGATCAATTCCTAAAAGTCTTTTTTTAGGTAAAATATTCAATAAAAATTCATCGGACTTGAAGATAGGCATAATTGATGCTAACAGACTTTCTAATTAATATAAATTTAATCAATGGGATGAAAAAGTAAAAATGTCCAATAAAAAATCCATTGTTGATATTGCAACTGTAAATAAAATTGCTAGATTAGCACGTTTAAATATACCTGAAAGTTCTAAAGAAAACTTAACAAATGAATTAAATAATATTTTAAGTTTTGTTGCGCAATTAGATGAAGTGGAAACATCTAATATTGAACCATTAGCGTCTGTAACTGGTCATAAATTACCTCTTAGAAATGATGAAGTTACTGATGGTAACATCGAAGAATTAGTTCTCCAAAACGCCCCAGAAAAATCAAGTGGGTTTTTCGTAGTACCAAAGGTTATTGAATAATGTCTGATTTATTGAAATTTGATTTACTGCAAGCATCAAAAGCAATTAAAAATAAAGAATTCTCTTCATTAGAATTGACTAATGCTTATATAGAAGCAATTGAAAATACATCTTCATTGGGAGCATATCTAGAAATTGTAAAAGATCATGCTCTTAGTATGGCAAAGATTTCAGATGAAAACATTTCCAATGGAGTTTCAAGGCCTCTTGAGGGTTTGCCAATTGGTGTTAAAGATATGTTTTGTACAAAAGGTATTAAAACAACGGCGTCATCGAAAATACTTGATAATTTTTATCCAACCTACGAAAGCACAGTTACTCAGAATTTATGGGATGATGGAGCGGTCATGTTAGGCAAATTATCCTGTGACGAATTTGCCATGGGTTCCAGTAATGAGACGGCTGCTAAAGGAAATGTTAAAAACCCATGGCTACTGGAAAAAGAAGTGTCCCCAGGGGGGTCGTCGGGAGGTTCTGCAGCAGCAGTAGCTTCAAGATCAGCTCTAGCTGCAACTGGAACGGATACTGGTGGTTCAATAAGGCAACCAGCAGCATTTTGTGGAATAACAGGTTTAAAACCTACATATGGACGCTGTTCTCGATGGGGAATAGTAGCCTTTTCTTCATCTTTAGATCAAGCAGGACCTCTTACAAGAACCGTTGGAGATGCAGCTCTTATGCTTAATTCAATGGCTGGTTATGATAAGAAAGATTCTACATCTGCAAATTTAAAAATGCCTAATTTAATGGATTATCTTGATAAAGGCGTTAAAGGAAAGAAAATAGGTATTCCCAAGGAATATACACAAGATGGTATATCTGATGATATTGTTAAATTCTATGATACATCAATCAGTTGGTTAAAGGATGCTGGTGCAGAAATAATTCCAGTTTCTTTACCTCATACAAAATACGCTCTTCCTGTTTATTATATCATTGCTCCAGCAGAGGCATCTAGCAACTTAGCTAGATATGATGGGGTAAGGTATGGCTTAAGAAAAGAAGGAAAAAACTTAGACGATATGTATGAATTAACTCGCGGAAACGGTTTTGGAGAAGAAGTAAAAAGAAGAGTTATGATTGGAACGTATGTCTTATCTTCTGGTTATTATGATGCTTATTATCTTAAAGCTCAAAAAGTAAGAAGGTTAATAAAACAAGATTTTGATAACGTTTTTGAAAAAGTAGATTTTATCTTAACTCCATCTACGCCAACTACGGCTTTTGCATTAGGAGAAAAGTTAGACCCATTAACAATGTACCTAAATGATATTTTCACAGTCCCTGCTAGTTTAGCTGGCTTGCCAGGTATATCGTTACCTGTTGGTCTTGATAAATCTGGATTACCTATAGGTATGCAATTAATAGCTAAGGCATTTGATGAAGTAGGCTTAATAAGCACTGCGCAAGTTTTAGAAAAATCTGCAGGATTTAATTTTATAGCTGATGGAGCTGCAAAATGAATAATACTGAAAAATTAAAAGCTGGGCAAATAGAAGGTGAAACTGGTCTATGGGAAATGGTTATTGGTTTAGAAATACATGCTCAAATTTCTAGTAAATCGAAGCTGTTTTCAGGTGCATCTGCAACTTTTGGAGCTGAAGCAAATTCAAATGTGTCTTTGGTTGATGCTGCTATGCCTGGAATGTTACCAGTTATCAATGAGTATTGTGTTGAGCAAGCAGTTAAAACAGGTTTAGCTTTAAATGCTCAAATTAATAATATTTCAGTATTTGACAGAAAAAATTATTTTTATGCTGATTTACCTCAAGGTTATCAAATTAGTCAATTTACCAAACCCATTGTTGGTGAAGGAGAAGTTATAATTGATACATATGATGGTAATCAAACGACTATAGGTATTGAAAGATTGCATCTTGAACAGGATGCAGGGAAATCTTTGCATGATCAACATCCTACTAAATCTTATATAGATTTGAATAGAACAGGGGTTGCATTAATGGAAATTGTATCGAAACCAGATATTAGATCTCCTCAAGAAGCTGGATACTTTGTTAAAAAAATAAGATCAATATTAAGATATGTTGGTTCTTGTGATGGTAATATGGAAGAAGGATCACTTAGAGCTGACTGTAATGTTTCAGTTAGAAAAGCTGGTGAAGAGTTTGGAACAAGATGTGAGATAAAAAATCTAAACTCTATCAGATTTATCAATCAAGCTATTCAAGCTGAAGCTGAACGACAAGTTGAAATTCTTGAATCAGGAGGCAAAATCAATCAAGAAACAAGACTTTTTGATACTTCTACTGGCGAAACGAGATCAATGAGAAGTAAAGAAGATGCTCATGATTATAGATATTTCCCTGATCCAGATTTGTTACCTTTAGAATTTGAGGATAGTTGGGTTAATAGTCTTAAAGCAAGTCTTCCTGAACTTCCTGATACTCTTAGAGAAAGATTAGTCGCCGATTATGAAATAACATCATACGATGCTGCCGTTCTAGTTGAAGAAAAAGACTATGTAGAGTTCTATGAAAAGGCTGCTTTTGGAAGAGATGGAAAATTAACTGCAAATTGGATGATTTCAGAACTTTTTGGAGCTTTAAAGAAGGAAAATTTATCTCTTTTGGACAGCCCTGTTTCTCCTGAAAATTTGGGAGAGTTAGTAATGTTGATAACTGATGGGACTATTTCAGGTAAGATTGCAAAAGATATTTTTGTGGATATGATGATTAGCAAAAAGAGACCTCTTGAAATTGTAAAAGAAAAGGGTTTGGAGCAAGTATCAGATGACAATGAGATTTTGAAATTGGTAGAGAATGTAATTGCCGATAATCAAGATAAAGTAAAAGAATTTCTGAGTGGAAAAGATAAACTTTTTGGTTTTTTTGTTGGTCAGGTCATGAAAGTTTCTCAAGGAAAAGCAAATCCTGGAATAGTAAATAAATTACTTAAAGAACATTTAAAGTAAAACTATCTTATTTTTTAAAATTCCAGTTTGCTATAATAATAGCTAGTACTATTGAAATAAAACCTATTAACAAACGTATAGTTATATTTTCGTTTAAAATAATAGAACCTAGAAAAATGGCCGATAAGGGGTTGAAACCTAGAGAGATTGCTGCCTGTGTTGGAGTGATTAACTGCAATGCTTTTCCCCAACAATACATCATCAAAACTCCTCCAGGTAATATCAGCATTCCAAGTGCCATCAATTCATAATTATCCAATATTATTAAGTTTGAAAATGGATTGCCAAAAAATATTGATAATAGGAAATTAAAAATAGAACCTATAAATAATACATAGATCATTACAGAAACGTTTCCATATTTCCTAAGATACTTCCCAGAGAATACAGTAAAGCATGAAGCAGAAACTACACCTACCATCATTAAAAAATCACCTTTTAATGTATCGCTGAAATTATCACTTACTTTTTCAGATATGCAGAAAAAAACTCCTGTTATTGCTAAAAAAACAGCTAAAGATTTATTTATAGTTAGTTTTTCAATTTTGAAAAAATAGGCTATTAATATAGTACATAGAGGCATGGTGGCATATAGTAAGCCAGCTCTGGAAGCTGTAGTATGTTCTAAACCTAAAGCCATGAAATTTGGAAAAATAGTTACCATGGCTATTCCTAAAAATCCCATTGAAAACAAATCTTTACTATTAAACTTAATTTTAAGAAAAAGAGATGTAGAAATTAAAAATAATATTAAACCAGTTAAGCCATATCTTACAAAGCTTAGAGTAAATGGGTCAATACTTTCAATTACAAACCTTGTAAAAACAAATGTTGATCCTCCAAGAGTAGCTGATAAAGACGCAAAAAAAGACCCTAATAGTACGTTTTTAATAACTGTTTTATCTTTATTCATTGTGAATCTTCTATAAATTATATTAAAGTATTAAAAAATTGATTAACTTAATACAACTTTAAATAGATAAAGATAATAAATTTATGAAAAAAAATAAATTAGGAAGAACTGGTTTAGAAGTATCAGAAGTTGTTCTTGGAGGAGGTTGGGTAGGTGGCCTTTTTATAGATCCAAGTTACGATATTATGGAAAAAGCCTTAAAGTTATCTATACAATCTGGAATAAATTGGATAGATACTGCAGAGACTTACAGCGACGGTCAATCAGAAAGTAATATCGGAAATTTGCTAGAATCTTTGTCTTCAGAAGATCAATTATACATATCTTCAAAAGCCAGGTTAGATCCTGATAGCTCAGAATCATTTGCTTCTCAACTAGATAGAAAATTAGATGATAGTCTTAAAAGATTAAAAAAAGATCAATTAGATTTATATCAATTACATAATAAAATTACAAAAAAAGAAACTAACCTTACTTTATCGTATGATCAAATTATAAAAAAACATAGTGTTTGTGACGCAATGGAAAAATTAAAAGTAGATGGGAGAGTAAAAAACATTGGAATTACGGCGTTAGGCGATAGTAAATCTTTAAAAGAAGTGATTTCTACAAGTTGTTTTGATACCGCTCAGATTTACTATAATTTACTTAACCCTTCAGCAAGCTTTTCTGAAAAAAGTTTATGGAATGATCATGACTTTTCTGGATTAATTTCTGAATGTCAAAAACATAATATGGGTATAATTGGTATTAGGATATTTGCAGCAGGTTTGCTTGCTACTGATGTAAGGCATGGTCGTGAAATACCTGTTACAGAAGTGATTGATATTAAAGAAGAAGAAAGAAGAGTTAAAAAAATTTATGATATTTTTGGCTCTGAATACGGAAGTAAAGCTCAATTTGCTATTCGATATGGATTAGCAAATGAAAATATTAATTGCATTGCTTTAGGCTTGGCTTCACTTCAACATTTAGAAAGCGCTCTAGAAGCTGTTGAAATGGAAGCTTTACCAGAAGATATCTTGAAAGAGATTTTAATATTACAAAAATCTAATTTTTCTTAATTCATAATTCTTTCACCAATAATAAATGAGGTAGATATGAAAATACTAATACTTGGAAGTGGGGGTATAGGTGGGTTTTTTGGAGGTTATCTTGCTGAAATAGGTGCAGATGTTACTTTTTTAGTGAGAGCGAAAAGAAAAGAAACCTTATCAATTAATGGATTAAATATAATTAGTTCACTAGGGAATATATCTATAAAACCACAAATGGTTTTAGCTGAAGATCTGAAACCAATCTATGATATAATTATTATTACATGCAAAACCTATGATTTAGATCAGGCAATTTTAGATTTAACATTAATAAAAGGAAAGGGGCTTGTTATTCCTTTTTTAAACGGTGTTAACCATATGGAAAAATTGGATAAAACATTTGGAAGCTCTAATGTTATGGGAGGAGTTGCTCATATAAGTTCTAATGTAAACGAAGATGGAACAATAGAGCACTTTAGTGAATTTAAGAAACTTACATTTGGAGATAGAAATCTAATTAATAACGATATTATTAAAGAGTTTTATCAAATCTGTAAGAAAACAAAATTTGATGTAATTTTGAGTGATAATATCAATATAGATTTGTGGAAAAAATGGGTCTTTATTTCTACTGTTGCAGGAGCAACTACATTATTTAGTTGTAGTTTAGGAGATATCGTCAAACATAATTACGGAAAGAAAGTTATTATTGATTTATTTGACGAGTGTAAGTCTATTGCAGAGCTGAATGGGTTTCTGTTTGATAAAACTGAAGCTGACGGAGTAATAAAAGCTATCACAGCTCCTGGCTCGCCTATTAAAGCATCAATGCAAAGAGATGTTGAAAAGAAATCATTTACAGAGCATGAACAAATTTTTGGTGATTTAATCACTGCTGGTAATAAATATCAGTTCAATTGTCCTATCTTGATGTCTTCTTATATAAAAATGAAGGTATATCAAGAAACAATTATATAGATTTATGTGCCTATTTTAAAAGGTGAAGTTATTCCTCTTAAGCATGCAATTACACTAAGTGCAGTAATTTTGCCAGTGCCAGGGTTTTCAGGTGACTGAACATTTTGAATAGACATTTCAAAAATAGCGCTGTCAGCATCGACTTCTACTTTATGGGTATTTCTTTTTAAGTTTGGATCTGCCCATATCTGCAATTCAGTTTTGTCAGCGCCTATCCCAGCAAGACCAACCGCTGCTGCAACATTCACATTTGCTGGGAATGCTCTTGCTCCTTCAGTTGCTGTACCTTGAAAAATTAACTTTGCTTCTATTAAGTTGTTTAAATCAATTTTATTTTTAATTACATAAGGCGCGCTTGAAAGGGCATTAGGAGGTTTTCTCGTTATCATTTTAACAGAGTTAATTTTAGATTCAGCAGCCGCTCTGAGGGCATCTAATCCCAAAATAGCACCTGTCGCTAATATGATTTGTGTGTTATTTTTTTTTGCCATTTCTTCTAAATCTAAATTTTCAAGAATACCTGCGCCACTTACAGTAATTAAAGGTTTCTTGTTTTTTATACACGTAGTGGCAATATCTCTAAAAGCCTCCTTTGGAGCGCAATCAATAATAATGTCACATTTTTCAATTAGATCATCTAAATCATAAATCATAATTTCATGTTTAAGTTGTGAAATTCTTTTTTTTGCGTTTTCTTTACTTCTTGAAACTATTCCAGTTAAAGAAAAGTTTTCTACACCTTTTATTAAGGCTTTAGCTACTTCTGTTCCAATTGAACCAAATCCAATAATTCCAACTTTCATTTTAATATTCCTAAAAAATTAATTATCTACCTATTGCATAACCTTGCATAAATCTAGGATTTGCTGCAGCTTTTAAAACTTCCTTCTCTTTAGATGCAGCCACCATACGTCCAAGGCTCCAGTCAGAGTCGACTGACACTTTATGTCCTTTTTTTATTAATGCATCAATAGTTTCTTTAGGAAATCGGCCTTCTACAGCCAAATGACCTATATCCGTTTCTCGTGGGTAAAATGAATTTGGGAAATGAGCGGTACTAAATCCTGGAGCATCAATAGCTTCTTGAAGATTAAGGCCAAAATGAACATGTCTTAAAAATAAATGAAGAGACCACTGATCTTGTTGATCCCCTCCTGGTGTGCCAAATACCATATATGGTAACCCATCCTTTAAGGCTAAAGTTGGTGAAAGGGTAGTTCTTGGCCTTCTTTTAGGGCCAATACAAGCGGGAGAGTTTTTGTCAAGCCAAAACATTTGTCCTCTATTAGATAAACAAAATCCGAGTGATGGAATAATTGGAGAGCTCTGTAACCATCCACCGCTTGGCGTTCCTGCAATCATGTTGCCCCATTTATCTATAATATCAAAATGAGTTGTATCTCCTTTAGTATCACCTAAGCTATTTGGAAGAGGCTCGTCAAATCTAGCAACAGTTGGCTCACCAATATCAAATTTTGAGAATGATTCAGCAGTTTGACCCTTTGGTCTAACAACGACACTGCCTCCAAAGCCTGGAATAGAACCAGGTCGAACTTCCATAGAAGCATTTTGTGAAATCAACTTCCTTCTCTCAACATTATATTTTTCACTAAGTAATATTTCCATCGGAACATCATTGAAATTTGTATCTCCATAAAATGCTTCTCTATCGGCAAAAGCTAACTTTGTAGATTCAACAACTAAGTGGACAAATTCAGGAGATTTTTCATCAAGTAGATCCAGGTCAAAACCTTTTAACAAAGCTAATTGCTGAAGGAATGTAGGTCCTTGACCCCATGGGCCAGTTTTGCAAACAGTATAATTCTTATAATCATACGAGCATGGTTTTTCAATTGTTGCTGACCAATCAGCTAAATCATCTCCTGTTAACAAACCTTTGTGTCTAGTTTCAGTTGTGTCCATTACTTCAACGTTTTTGCAATAATCATCTATAGCGTCTGCAATAAAACCTTTGCTCCAAATTTCTCGAGCGCTTTGAATTTGTTCTTTTTTATCATTTGACTTAGTTTCAGCCTCACTAATAATTCTTATATAAGTTTCAGCCATTTTATTATTAGTAAAAAAATCTCCTGCTTGTGGTAATGTTCCTTTTGGAAGGTATATTTCTGCAGAGGTTTTCCATTCTTCTCTAAATAATTGTTCAACGGATTTAATTGTGTTTACAATATTTGGAACTAATGGATATCCTTTTTTTGCTATACTAATAGCCGGCTCTAAAACTTCTCTTAATGACATTGTTCCGTAATTTAATAATAAAAGCATCCAAGCATCAAAAGCTCCAGGAACAACAGCTGGTAATAGTCCACTGCCGGGAACAATGTTTAAATTCATATCATTAAAAGTTTGTAAACTAGCTAATTGTGGTGCCACACCTTGTCCGCATATAACAATAGGTTCTTGATTTACTGGAGCAAGTATTAATGGAACTTCTCCTCCAGGACCATTTAAATGAGGTTCAACAACTTGAAGGGTGAAGCCTGTTGCTACTGCTGCATCAAAGGCATTTCCACCTTTTTCCAAAATAGACATTCCGATTGCAGAAGCAATCCAATGAGTTGATGTAACAACTCCAAAGTTTCCAACAATTTCTGGTCTTGTAGTAAATTTATGCATTTTTTGTGTACTTTCAACTTAGTTTATATGTTAAAGACTTAAAATGAAAAAACATATTGACTCATATTAAACAATGAAGCCATAAATAAATATAACTTAATTATTAATTAAACTAATTTTTGGAGATAAAAATGTTTATTAAAAATATTTTAAAAGTAAGCCTAGCTGGAGCTGCTTTTTTAGCTTTATCAGCCACTAGTTCTTTTGCAGGACCTAGTATGCCTTGTGGAACTGCAAAGTTAATTGTTCCATGGGGAGCAGGTGGTGGAACAGATATAATTTTTCGTCAAATAGTTGAAAAAGTAAATAAAAGTGGAGCTAAGCCACAATTACAAGTTGTTAATGTAGGTGGACAAGGTGGAAATAAAGGCGCCAAGCAAGCGGCAAAAGCAAAGCCAGATGGTTGTACTTTATTTGCAATTCATCAAAGTGCAATTACTAGCTATTTCACTGGACGTATAGATATAACATGGGATGCTTTTGAGCCAGTGGCTATGATGACATCTACTCCATCAATTATTGGTGCGAATGTTAATCAACCATACAATAATTTAACAGAACTAGTTCAAGCAGCAAAGAAAAATCCAGGAAAAATAACTGCTGGAGGAACTTTTGGTTCAACTAGTCAATTTATATTTCTTCTAATAGAAGATGCTGCTGGTGTAAAATTCAAACACGTTTCTTATGATGGAACTAAGCAAAGAATGACGGCTCTTTTAGCTAATAACATTGAAATTGGGGAGATAAATTTAGCTGCGGCAATTAAACAAGTTGAAAGTGGAAAACTTAAAGCTTTAGCTGTAACAAATGATAAAAGACTTGATCAAATACCTAATATGAAAACAGCAACTGAAGAAGGTGTAAATGTGGTTTTCGGTGTTGAAAGAGGAATTGTGCTCCCTAAAGGGACTTCTAAAGATATCATCAATCACTATGCTAAACTCTTAAAAGATGCTGCTGCAGACAAAGGTTTTAAAGATGCAATGCATAAAAAGGGAATATTGATTGCTTATAAAGGACCAAAAGATTATGCAGATCATTTTCAAGCGACTTACGATAAATGGTTACCTATTGCTAAAAAAGTTGGCGTTTATAAAAGAAAATAAATTTTTAATTTCTCAGAGAGTATAACTCTCTGAGATTTTTTCTTGGAAGCAAAATGACTAATAATAAATCAGATATTATAATAGCTATATTTTTACTTTGTTTTTCTGCAATAATGATTAACGACACTTCAAATATAAGAGATTTGGGCTTTGAAGGTCTTAAAGCCGACGCATGGCCTAGAGTAGTACTTTGGTTATTAGTTATAATGTCTTCAGTTATGTTTGGAAAATCATATCTTCTTTTTAAAACACCTGACCATAAAGATAATACTACGTTCAAAATAAATTTTTCTAAATTTAAAAATGCATTTCTTTGTTTTGGAATGTTCATATTTTTTCTTCTAACTTTAGATTATTTAGGAATGCTAATTGGAGGCGTCTTATTTGTATTTGGTCTTTTGTCATTGTTAGGTGATTTTTCTTTTAAGCTTTTGATTAAGCATTTTTCTATATCAATTAT
The DNA here is from genome assembly GCA_964633395.1 of uncultured Rhodobacterales bacterium. Lineage (GTDB taxonomy): Bacteria > Pseudomonadota > Alphaproteobacteria > Puniceispirillales > Marisalimonadaceae > CAJJBL01. Next base: position 938 of record CAZWGZ010000038.1, on the reverse strand, counting down.
TAGTGTTGGTCTCATGTGGATGATTTTTACATTTGGTTTAAAGGTAATGCTGCCTGAAGGAGAAATATTGCGTGTTTGGTAATTTAAAAAATGATTGATGTTATTCTTCAAGCAGGAGCTTCTGTTTTACTTGATCCCTTAACTCTAGGTTTAATGGCTATTGGAACTTTGGCAGGATTATTGGCCGGTGCAATACCTGGTTTTACTATAGCAATGGGCGTAATATTAACATTGCCATTTACTTTCGGAATGAGCCCAATTCAAGGTCTTGCGACTATGATGGGAGTGTTTGTAGGAGGTTTGTCAGGCGGATTGATGTCTGGAATGTTGACAGGAATACCAGGAACGCCTTCCTCAGTTGCAACAACTTTTGATGGTTTTCCATTAGTTAGATCAGGAAAACCAGGGTTAGCTCTCGGATTAGGTTTATGGTCTTCATTTTTTGGAGGTATAATTAGTGCTATTATTCTTGTAGCTCTAGCTCCACAGCTAGCTTTTTTAGGACTTGAATTTGGGCCTTGGGATTATTTTTCTTTAATTGTTTTTGCTCTTACTATCACAGTCAGTTTGTCAGGTGAGAATATGGTAAAGGGCTTAATTGCAGGATTATTAGGTCTGTTTGCAGCATGTGTGGGAGAAGATGAAATAAATGGTGTTGCACGATTTGCTTTTGGGTCAGATCATATTAGGCAAGGATTTGCATTTTTACCGGTTTTAATTGGACTTTTTGCTTTTTCACAACTCTTAAGTGATGTTGAGGATAATGAAAAAGCAAAAGCGCCATTAATGAAAAAAACAGCTGATCCAGTAAGAGTAGAGCATAGAAAAGCAATAGTGATTATACTTAAAAGCTGGGTTAATCTTTTAAGGTCAAGTTTTATAGGAATATTTACTGGAATTCTTCCTGCAGCAGGTGGATCAATTTCAAATATTTTGGC
>CAZWGZ010000037.1:0-12929 GCA_964633395.1 uncultured Rhodobacterales bacterium | reverse complement strand
AAAGGTTTAAAGATAAAAAAAAATACTGTTCAACCTAATTTTTTTGCAGAGAGGAGGGGTCTCGTACCTATATTAATAATATTAAAAATTGTTGTAAACATTGGATATTTTGCCACGAATATAAGAGTTTTTTTAATGTTTTTAATATTTTTAATATTTTTAATATTTTTAATACCTTTGAACGGACACCAAAACGGACACCAATGGGATTCTTATTACATGGCAAATATAATTATGTTTTCTTCACCTTTTATATATAAGGTAGAAAATATAGATATAGCACCAAAATAAAAATAGAAAAAGATGAATGGGATTTAGCAATACAAAGACCTAAAGCAAGGCGTGGGGATATTGGTAAGGCAAATAAGAAGATAACCTTTGAGCTTAATGAATACCAAAGGTTTTATGAAAAGCTAAAATCAGACTATAAAGAAAGCCTTACTAAAGAAATTGTTAAAACTAAGTTCGACCAGCACTTTCAATTAGCACAATCTGTTAAAGCACTTACTTATTCAGATTACTTTGATATATTATAGAGCAAAAAAAAGAAAGTCAGTCTATTAAAAAAGGTTCTTGGGAAGCTTACGCTAGAATACATGATGCTATTTTAGAAATGGCAAAAACAGAAAAAACTACATATTATCTAACAGGTTTTGATGGAGCTTTTTTTAATCGGTTCATAAAATTTTAAGGGTAAATAAAGAAATTTCAGATAATACGCTAAAAAGGAAAATGGGTATCAAACAAACAAAGCATTTAAGCAGGTATCTATTAAAGGGAGGGAGACTTTCCACGTAAGCTTAAAAGATGAAGAAGTAGATGCCCTAGCGGGACTTGAACTCGACAAAGCTTTAGATTATTATAAAGACCTTTTTTTAATTGGTGTTTACTCAGGTCAAAGATACTCTGACTATTCAAGGTTTAACAGAAAGTTTATTGATGGTAATAACATTGTAATAAGAGCAAAGAAAACAGGGCAATTTTCTTATATACCATTAAACAATAAGCTAAAGGATTTACTAGATAAATATGAATGGAGTTTAAAACTTATAGCAAGCCAAAAGTTTAATCAACACATTCAAAAAATATGTAGAATAGCAGGCTTTGATGAAGTTATTCAAATAGATAAGTTTTACGGAAACACAAAAGTTTCAAAGGATGTACCAAGATGGCAATTAATAGGAAGCCATACAGCTCGCAGAACCTTTATTACTTTATCAGCTCAAAGAAACGTACCAAAGTCTTTAGTAATGAAAGCTACAGGCATTAAAAGCTATAAGACACTAGAGAACTACACAAGGCTAGACATAGATAAATTAAACCAAGAAATGTTTAAGGCATGGGATTAGCCTTTTAATTCATCAATAGCCTTTTGTGTATTTTTATTTAATGCATCTATAATTTTTACTGCAACCTTATTAGTATCTAAAGCTATTCTTTCATGTCTTATAACATCTAGCTTTTGTATAAAATCTATGTGTTCCTCTTTTATTATATCAAACGGTTCATTCCTGCGGCGATCAAACTCGTTTATTAAAACAACTTGATCTCCCCTTTTTTAAATGAATTTTTGATCTCTTTTCTTGTTGTTTTCCGAAAGCAAAACCTTCAATCATTGCATAACCTCAGAGCTAAAAACTTCTATCATTTTAATTAAAACCCGATCTGTATTCTAAAAAAATTTAATTCCCACACAGCGTTTTAAAAATTTAAAAGCCTTTGTAATTTGGCCCTCAACTGTTTTTGTCGATATATTAAACTTTTCAGAAATTTCTTGGTTTGTCAAGCCTTCTTTTTTAGAAGAAATAAAAACATTTTTACATTTAGCAGGTAGTTTATTTATACATATATTCATTTTAATCAAATCACTATTTTCATTAAGCCCATCATCGGAAGTCATTAATTGATTTAGAATTCTATAATACTCCTCATGTACTTTAGTTAAAGATTTATTCTTATGGTAAATAGTTATAAACTGATTATAGACTGACTTATATAAAAAACTCTGTATTGATAAATCAGACTTTAGTTTTTTTCTATACTCAAATATTTTCATGAAAACTTCTTGGACAATATCTTTAGCAAGAGAAGGGTCTCCAGATAAGCTTATTGCATATGAAATAAGTTTTTGTTTATACTTTTCAAACAAGGTATTAAAAGCCTTTTCGTCTCCATTTCTTAACTTTTTTAAAAAATCTTCAGTCACCATATATAGTGTAATTTACAATTAATTATATTAATCTTTTTAAATTATTTCTGAATAAGCGAGGGTTTTGTATATCGGCCAGGTAATAATAGAAAGAAATTGCTGGAGAATGAAAAGTGAAACAGAAAATAAAATTATACGTTTTTTAAATCAAAATGCTTCAATAGAAGACATTAAAAGTCTTTCCATTTGGTTAGATGAAAAAGAAAATCAGAAAGAGTTTGAAAATTATGTAAAGCTAAATTTTTATTCAATTTATTTAGTGAATAAGGAAAATGATTTTGTTGAAGAGAGAAGAAAAGAACTAAAAAATGATTTTAAAAAAATAAAAATAAAACAATCCATAATAACAATCTACAGATATGCTGCAGTTTTACTCTTGTTTTTTGGATTAGGTTATTATCAATTTTCAAATTCTATAAAAAAAGATTCTTCCAGTGAAATCATCCCTAAAAAAAATGAAATTACTCTGGAGATACCAGGTGGTAAACAAATTTTAATAGAAAAAGAAAAAAACATTTTTAAGGAAAAGTCCTATGTAAGTTTACACAAAAATTCTAATCAAATAATTTACAAAAAAAACAATAAGTTAAAAGAAATATTCTATCATACCTTAAATGTACCTTATGGTAAAAGGTGGAATTTAATTTTATCTGATGGCACCAAAGTTTATCTAAACTCAGGGAGTTCGTTAAAATATCCTGTAAGCTTTATTGAAGGACTTCCTAGGACTGTATTTTTAAAGGGGGAAGCATTTTTTGAAGTTAAAAATAATAATAATAATAATATATTTGAAGTTTATTCAAATGCAGTTAGTGTTGAAGTCTATGGCACTAAATTTAATTTCAAGAATTTTATTGAAGATGATAATTTAAATGTTGTATTGGTTGAGGGTTCTGTTCAAGTTAAAAATATAGTAACCAATAAATTAACAAAATTATCTCCAGGTTTTATGGGAAGTGTATCTAAAAAGACAAATCTAATCAGCAAATCTAAAGTCAACACAAAACTTTTCACGTCATGGGTTAATGGTCGAGTAATTTTTAGAAACGAAAAATTCGATCAAATAATTAAAAAACTTGAAAGACTTTATAATGTTACAATAATAAATAACAATAAAATTATTTCTGGAGAACCATTTAATGCAAGCATCGATATAAATAGTGAATCTATTGATGATGTTCTGAGTAATTTTAAACAAATTTATGATATTGATTATCAAATTTCAAATAACAAAATAATAATTAACTAAATAATTAAAATATGACAGGATAGAAATTAAAATTAAAAGGGAGGTATTAGAGTACCTCCCAGTAATTAAAAACCGATTAACCAAAACGATTTAAAAAAAATCAAAATTATGATAAATAAACTAGTTACCAATGAAAAAACAACATTCAATTGCATAAAAAACAAAATGAAACTTTCTTTGATTTTATTTTTCGCATTTATACTTAGTGCTTTGGCGAACTCTTTTGGTCAGGAAAAAATAACTATTGATATTGAAAAAGGAGATATTATTGAAGTTTTAAATGAAATAGAGGCTAATTCAGAGTATCAATTTATTTATAGTCTAAATCAATATGACTTTAATAAAAAAATCTCATTATCTGTCAAAAAACAAACGATTAAATCTGTTTTAAACTCTGTTTTTCAAGATCAAATGACTTATGCTATTTCCGAAAATAAGGTAATTCTAAAAAAGAAAACTGATTCCTTAATTACTCATACTGAAATTGAAGAGGAAAAAGAAGTAATTCAAAGATCTATTTCAGGAAATGTTATTGATTCCAATGGCACGCCATTACCGGGAGCTACAATTGTTGAAGTTGGAACTGAAAATGGAACAACTACTGATTTTGATGGTAATTTTATTTTAACATTAGAAAATAACGAAGCTTCACTTGAAGTTTCATATTTAGGGTTTTTATCACTAGTTGTTAATGTTTCCGACACTGACAATATTGTGATTTCTCTTTCTGAATCTAATTCATCACTTGATGAAATTATAGTAACTGGTTATGGCCGACAAGTAAAAAGAGACATTACGGGTTCAGTAGCCTCAATTTCTGCAGAATCAATTGAGAACTTCCCCCTAGCAAGTTTCGAAAATGCAATTCAAGGACAACTTGCCGGTGTTCAAGTTACCGAAAGCTCAGGTGAACCCGGCGCTGGCTCTAACATAAGAGTAAGGGGGGTTGGATCTATTACTGCTGGGAATGAGCCTCTATATGTTGTTGATGGATTTCCTATTTCAAAAAATGTTGGCCTTGGAGTTCAGGGAGATGTTTTTAGAAGAAGAGCTGCCTTCGGATTACCATCACAAAATCCTTTAGCCAATATTAATCCAAGTGACATTGAATCGATTCAAGTATTGAAAGATGCCTCAACAGCATCTCAATACGGTTCTAGAGGATCTAATGGTGTTGTAATAATTACAACTAAAAGAGGAAGAAAGGGAACTGACCCTTCTATTTCATATAATAGTTTTTATGGGATGCAAAGTGTAGCAAATAAACTTGATCTAATGAACTCAACTCAGCTTATTGAATACAATAAGGAAGCCTCAAATAATGCTTATCTCGAAAGAAATCCTGGATCAAGTATAAATGATCCTAATAGTGTCAGAACTGCTGGTGCATGGAGAATCCCCGAAGAAGTATTGTCTCCTGATGGAACTGATACAGATTGGCAGGATGAAGTATTTGACAGCAGGCTCGTTCAAAACCACAATATGTCTATCTCTGGAGGGTCTGAAAAATCAAACTATTATATTTCTGGAAACTATTTTGACCAAAATGGTATAATTGAAAAAACAAATTTCAAACGATACAGCTTAAGGGTTAATTTAAACACCGAACTCTCGGATAAAGCTCGCTTTGGTATTAAGCTAGCACCTTCATATACTTCGTCTGATAAACTACCGGCTTCTTCACCTTACTTTGCAAGACCACCTGGAATTGTTTATTCTGCTATTGTTCATGCGCCAATGGTTAAATCTTACAACGCAGATGGAACGATAAACCAACTTAATAACCAAAGTTATATGCTTACGGAAAATGGACGAGGTTCATCTATGACTTCTGCTAGTAATCCATTGGCTATTATCCAAGGAGTTGACGATGAATTAAATCAAAATAGAACTTTTGGTAATGTTTTTTTAGAATATGACATTTTAGACGGGTTAACCTTCAAAACTTATATGGGTGTTGATGCCAATAATTACAAAAGAAATTTTTATAGAAATAGTAGCTTACTTTACCGAACTGCCAAAGTGGGAGAGACTTTTGGACAATCCTCCTCTTCTGAAAGTTTAAGCTGGATAGCAGAGCAGACTTTAAATTATGTTAAAACTTTCGGTGAACACAAACTAGATGCACTAGTTGGATATACCTCACAAAAAGAAAAAATTGATATAAATCAACTTGTTGCAGACAATTACCCTGATGATCTCGTTCAAACTATTAGTGGTGGTCAAATTATGCAAGGAACCTCATCCATTGAAGAATGGTCTCTAGTTTCAATTCTAGCAAGAGCAAATTACTCGTTTAATGATCGTTTTTTGGCAACTGCTTCAATTCGTTCTGATAGATCATCTCGTTTTGGAACAGGAAATAAAACAGGAATATTCCCTTCCTTGTCAGCAGGGTATCGCCTTTCTGAAGATCTGGGTATAAATGTACTTAGTGATCTTAAAATTAGAGCTAGCTGGGGACAAACTGGTAATTTTTTAATTCCTAACTATGCTTCAATAGGGCTACTTAATCCTTCTAATTACACTTTTGGAGGAGTTGAAACTAACGGAATAGCACCAATTACTATTAGCAATCAGGATTTAGGCTGGGAGAAAACATCTAGTACAAATATTGGTTTAGACTTTGCATTCTTAGATGATAGAATTTATGGCTCAATCGAGTATTTCAAGAGTGTTACTTCAGATCTACTTCTTGGAGTGCAAGTTCCAAGTGCTTTAGGATTCGAGAATGCACTTACAAATATTGGTGAAGTAGAAAACACAGGTATAGAAATAAGTTTCACAAGTAGAAATACTGTTGGAGTTCTTAAATGGGAAACAAATTTTAATTTTTCTACAATAGACAATAAGGTTACAAAACTTGGTGAGTCAGGAGATCCTATTTACACAAAAGGTGGTGCTGGAATAAGGCATATAACCAAGATTGGTGAACCTATTGGCAGCTATTTTGGATACAAAACAGATGGAATATATCAAAATCAAGCTGAAATCGACGCAAGTGTTGTTGTTGATAACTTAAACAAAACACCCCATCCTGGAGATTTCAAATGGGTAGATAAAGATGGCAACAACGTTATTGATGATAATGACAGAATGGCTCTTGGGAATTATTTGCCTGATTTCACTTATGGTATTACTAATTCATTTGAATACGATAATTTTAAATTGAGTTTTATATTACAAGGAACTCAGGGAAATGAGGTTTTAAACCTTACCAGAAGACACATGTTTAATGGTGAGGCAAATTATAATAGTTATGTTGATCTTGTTGATAGATGGAGATCAGAGGCAAGCCCCGGGAATGGTTCAATTCCAAGAGCAAATCGTCAAACTGGAAACACTAATAACCGTCCTTCAAATTATCAAGTTGAGGATGCAAGCTATTTAAGACTGAGAAATGTGAATTTATCTTATAATTTCCCAGTGGATACATTTGGGAATGTAATAAAAGACCTTAGACTATACGTTTCTGGTACAAATTTATTTACTAGTACCGATTACATAGGATTTAATCCTGAGGTAAATAATCAAAATGGTAATTTATTAGCTCAAGGTGAAGACTATGGAGCATACCCTCTTCAAAAGGTAGTTACATTAGGAATTAATGCAAAATTTTAAAAAATCACAAAGATGAAACTTAACAAATTATATTTATTTTTTATAACACTAGGATTCTTGTCTTGTTCAAAGGAATTTACAGAACTTTCTCCAATTTCTCAAAGAAATGCAGGTAGCTTTTATGGAACTACTTCTGATATGCAAGTTGGTTTAAATGCAGTATATAGTTCTCTTAAAAGTAATGGATGCTACAGCCAAAGTTTATGGATATTGCAAGAATTAAGATCTGACAATACACAATGGTCAGGCTCAGGATTAGCAGAAGAAATTACTGTTTTTGATGTGTTTAATGAAATACCCACTAGTCCTATAGTATCGGATGCTTGGATAGATTTATATCAGGGAGTATCAAGGGCTAACATAGTAATCAATCGAATTGAAAAAATTGATGTTGATCCTGCTTTTAAAAATCAAATCTTAGGAGAATCACTTTTTCTTAGATCACTTTTTTATTATAATCTAGCGGTAGCTTTTGGTAATGTTCCACTAGTATTAACTGAGACAGCTTCAGTTAAAGAAGGCCAAAACCACACACAAGTTAGTGCATCAGTCATTTATGCACAAATCTCTGAAGATTTAGTTTTAGCTGAACAATATCTTCCAAATTCCTATTCAAGTTCCAGTGATTTAGGACGTGCAACAAAGGGAGCAGCGTCTGCTTTACTTGGGAAAATTTATTTAACCATGGGAGATAAATCTAAGGCAAAAACTGCTCTTGAAAATGTAAGTGGTTATTCTCTTGTGAGTGATTATAATAATCTTTGGGGTGAAGAAAATGAATACAATTCTGAATCCATTTTTGAAGTCGACTACAAAGGTGGTCTTGGAAATCAAGGCCAATCCTTTACAAATCAATTTAATGGAATCTTAGCTGAAGCAGTCACAAGTGGTTTAAGAAATTATCCTGAAAGAGATTTAATAGCTGCTTATGAAACAGGTGATAAAAGGTTATCTGCTTCTATTGAGGGAACAACATCTGAAGTAGAAGGTTGGACTATTAAATTTGGAAAAACTAATAGCTTTGCTGATAATGATGCAGGTACTAATTTTCCAGTATTAAGATATGCTGATGTTCTTTTGATGCTTGCTGAAGCTACTGGAGAATCTGCTGAGGCGTATGGTTATATTAACCAAGTAAGGTCAAGAGCGGGCCTAGCAGCAATTGACGCTTCTACACCGGGCTCATTCAATGAGAAATTACTTCAAGAAAGAAGGGTGGAACTTGCCTTTGAAAATCATAGATGGGCAGACTTGATAAGATTTAATGTAGCTGATGCAAAAATGACAGCTATTGGAAAACCAACTAGAGGAAAATTACTTTATCCAATTCCTCAGAGAGAGATGAATTTAAATTCGAATTTCACTCAGAATCCAGGACACTAATTTGCTTTTTACATAAGAGATTGTTTGTTTTAATAAACAATCCCTTATGTTAATATAATCTAATAATTTAATAATGAAAAATATATTATTACTTGCTTTTGTATTTGTATGCTTTACGATAGTTAATGCTCAAGAAAAAAAATTAAATATAATCGCTATTGGTGCTCATCCGGACGATTGTGATAGTAAATTTGGTGGAACAGCAGCTTTGTTTGCAAAAATGGGTCACAATGTAAAGTTTTTAGCGCTCACAAGTGGTGATGCAGGACACCAATCTCAAGGAGGTGGAGCTTTGGGTAATCGGCGTAGAGAAGAAGCTGAAAATGCAGGAAAAGCACTAGGAATTGCGGAATACCAAACCCTAGACAATCATGATGGAGAATTGTTTCCCTCCCTATCCGTAAGACATCAAGTAATAAGAGCTATTAGAGAATGGGATGCTGATATAGTTCTGGGACTTCGCCCAAATGACTACCATCCTGATCACAGAAATGCAGGCAAGGTTGTTATTGATGCTTCTTACATGGTGATCGTTCCTAATGTATGTCCAGACACCCCCCCACTAAATAAAAACCCTCTGTTTCTATTCATGCAAGATCGATTCCAAAGACCATATGAACATCAACCCGATATTGTGGTGGCTATCGATGAATCCATTGAATTGAAAATAGATGGCTTACATGCACATACCTCCCAGATGTATGAATGGCTTCCTTGGACAAACGGAGGAGATGCTAGCGTATCTAAAATACCAAATTCAAATAAAGAGCGTCGCGAATGGCTATCTAACAGAACAAAAAATAGGTCTAGTGCAATAAGCTCTGAAAAAATGGCCTCTCTTGTTAAATGGTATGGAAAGGATATTGCTGAAAAAGTCAAATATATTGAATCATTTGAAGTTGCTGAATATGGAATGCAACCAACAGATGAAGATTTAAAGATGTTCTTCCCAATGTTAAAAAAATAAGCTAGTCTAGCAATTTTCAAATGAAAAAAAATCCATTATTAGTTGGCTTAATTTTTCTTGTATTTTTTGTAATTTCCTTTTTGTCTAATATTATTGGGCCTCTTGTCCCTGACATTATTAAGAGCTTTGGGTTGAGCCTTACTATGGCTTCTTTTTTACCTTTTTCATTTTTTGTAGCGTATGGTGTTATGTCAATTCCATCAGGTATATTGATAGAGTTATATGGAGAAAAAAAAGTAATGCTTCTCGCCTTCTTAGTTTCATCTACCGGTGCTTTTTTATTTGCTTTAAATTCGTCTTATCTTTTTTATCTCATTTCACTTTTTTTAATTGGCTCTGGGATGGCTATGCTTCAAGTAGCTATCAATCCATTACTAAGGGTTACTGGTGGTGAAAAAGAGTTTGCTTTTAATTCTGTTTTAGGCCAATTATTTTTTGGATTAGCCTCATTTATTAGTCCATTGGTCTATACTTATTTGGTTATTAACACAAATCAACCTACAAGTTTTATTACGCGGTTAATTAAAAATATTACTATTCCAAATTTAGAATGGATCTCTCTTTATTGGATTTTTGCAATTATTTCATTGGCTATGGTATTTTTAATTATGATTTCAAATTTCCCAAAAGTAGAAAGGAAAGAAGATGAAAAATCAGGAGCAATAGAAACTCATCTCAAGCTTCTCAAAAAGCCTATAGTACTTTTATATTTTTTAGCAATTTTTTGTTATGTTGGAACGGAGCAAGGTATAGCCAATTGGATTTCACAATTCCTAGAAATTTATCACGATATAGACCCACAAGTTCAAGGTGCTAAAACTATTTCAAATTTTTGGGGGATGATGACTTTAGGAACTCTTCTAGGACTTCTGCTGTTAAAGTTTTTAGATAGCAGGAAAGTTTTAATTGTGGCATCCGTTGGAACTACTTTCTTTCTCATCTCTGCACTTTTTGGATCTACAGAACAAGCTTTGATTGCTTTCCCTTTAATAGGTTTCTTTATCTCAACAATGTGGTCAATAATAATATCTTTAGCACTAAATTCAGTAGCTGAAGCGCACGGTTCCTTTTCGGGAATTTTGGTCACAGGAATTGCTGGAGGAGCCATAGTTCCATTTATTGTTGGTGCACTTGGAGATGTCTTTGGCTTAAAAACAGGAATGCTTTTCTTATTTATAACACTTTTTTTTATTTTGTCTATTGGTTTTTGGTCTAAGCCATTAATTAATAATGAAACACTTTTGAGTATCTCACGAAAAAAGAACTAACAATAAAATTCTTATGCCCTATACTGATGTAAATGTTGGCAGTTCAAAAATAAGCGTTGCTGAAACTATAGGTCATTCATGTGAGAATGCTACCCGTTCACTAATTTTAGATGAAGGGTATGAAAATCAGATTTTAGATTTAATAAAAAATGCTATTTCAAAATCAATAGATAAAGACGTAGAGGCGAATGGAATCGGTATATCGAGCTTTGTTGATCGGAGATTAAGAACTCTATGTTATGTTGAAAACACACCCTCCTGGAAAAAAGTTTATTTAAATGATTTTCTTGAAAATCATTTAAATATCTCTGTATTCGTTAAAAATGATACAAATTGTTTCTCACTAGGTGAATTATATTTTGGCGCCAGAGAGAATTTAGATTCATTCTTAGCATTAACTATAGGAACTGAATTTGCTGGTGGAATTATTATTAATAAAAAACTTTATAGTGGCTCTAATTCTGATGCTGGAGAATTTGAAATGTTCAGTTATTTAGACACCAATTTTGAAGACTATTGTAGTGGTCAATTTTTTCAAAAAATACAGGGAATTCAGGGTGAAAAAAAATTATCTAATGCTATGGTCGGGGATGCCGAAGCTCTTTCGTTATATTCTACTTTTGGGAAGCATCTAGAAAACGTAATAATTCTAGTCTTACATACTTTTGATCCGGAACCTGTTATTCTAGATTATTCAGCTATTAAGGCATATACTTATTCTAAATACGGAATTCAACTAAGTTTAAAACAGTTTGCTTACCAAAAATCAACATCTAATCTTAAAATAATTTCATTTTCTGATCCAGATATCTCCGTTAAAAGTTCTAATGCTTTATATTAAAAAATAAAAAAATCAATTATGAAACTTAATAAAATAACTTCTTTTCTTATAATATTTATGTTTTTAAGCATATCATTTAATTTACATGCATCTGAATCTTTTAATATAAATATTAAAAATAGTGTAAAAGGAGCTCCAATTACTGTAGGTGTTCCATTTTCCATAGGTGCATTGTCTTCTCCAGATAATATTAGATTAGTTGATAATGTTGGGAATGAGATACCATCTCAGATAACAGAAGTTTCAAGATGGCTCCCTTCAGAGGAGAGTGTAAAATGGGTTTGGGTTTTTTTCTTTTCAACGGGTGAGAACCATTATAAACTTCAATATGGATCCGGCATAACAAGGTCTAAAGCTTCAGGTCCTAAGATTAAAATTAAAAATAATCAAAGAATAGGTAAATCAAGTCATGTTGATAACGGGGTTTTAAAATTTAGCATATCAAAGTCTAACAATGGTTTTATTAATGATGTTTACTATGATATAGATGGGGATGGATATGACCAAAAAGATGTAATAGCAACCTCTCCCATGGGAAGAGGATCTTTCCTTGATCTAATAGATGATAACGGTATTGATCTATCCAATGCAACTATTAACAGGACAGTAAGAGAACTTGGCTCAGGACCTTTGCATTCAATAATTAGATTAGAAGGTGAGTACTCTTATTCAAGGGACGATAATAGAAATTCTCCTTTTGTAATAAGAATCCATGTTTATGCAGGTAAACCTTTTATAAAAGTTCTTCATACAATTACCTACACTGGAGTACCTGATAAGCACGATCCAAGTAAAGATAATTATGGCAACATAGCAACTTCCTTTTCAGACAAAGCAACAGGTTCTTCTACCGCTGGTGTGAAAATTGAAAATGGTACCGATCAGGGCTGGATCATACCAAATGATAGGATAAATGGGATTGGTCTTAATCTAAAATATAATTTAAGTGGAGACATGACCTATACAACTGGTTATAAAATGGGTGATTGGTTTAATAATAGTGATGGTACGTTTTTTGAAACCACTGGAACCATAGAAAAAGCTACTGTAACTCAATCTGGACCTAAAAGAAAAAACAGACCAAACAGCTCCCTTGATAAACGCATTGATGATTTTAAAGCTCAAATTAATATTGACGGAATCTCAAAGCAAACATTCCAACGCTCTGAGGGTTGGGCAGATTTAACAGACAAAAAATGGGGAGTTACCATTGGAATTAAAAACTTCATTGAAGAATTTCCAAATAGCATAACGTTTGATGATAATGATAAAGTAGCAACTGCTTTTACTTGGCCCTCTGATTCGGAACCAATGTCATTTGAAAGAGATAATCTGAAGCCTGATTCTGGAATGGTTGCAAATTTTGCTGAGGGAGTAACTAAAACAAGTGA
>CAZWGZ010000036.1:0-12983 GCA_964633395.1 uncultured Rhodobacterales bacterium | reverse complement strand
TATTTAATAAGTTAATTTAAAATCTATTTGTAACCTATATAAAGGTATTATCTATGGCTCAAACTTTTTATGCTAGTTCCAAAATAAATCGTCATGGTGATTATAGAAGCGATCCACAAATTCTTAATAAAATAATGATAGATCTAAACACTAAGTTTGTTCCCCTTTATAAGGGTAAAAATTTATTTAAGCAAATCAACAATAATTTTGAAGCCTTAATTTTAAACAATCAAGAATTAAAAATAATTTTGCCTAATAATATAATTAATCCAATATTTTTAGGTGTTGCAAATAATATCAGTTATGTAGGTTTCAATATTGATCAAAGCCATTTAGACATAGATCTATGGTGTGAAGAAAACTCAATAATTATTGACGACTTAAGAAAGTATGGAGCAACTTTAAATGAAATAGATGCATCCTTCTTAGCCTTAACTAGTGGCATGTTTTTTTGGCAGAACACCCACAAGTTTTGTGGTTCTTGTGGGCACAGTAACATTTCAACTGAAGGTGGATTTGTTCTAGTTTGTTCAAATACATCTTGTGGTAAAAGTCACTTTCCAAGAACTGATCCAGCTATTATAACATTAATTTCTTCTGGGGATAGAATCCTATTAGGTAGGTCTCCAAGATTTCCTGAAGGTATGTATAGCACTCTTGCTGGATTTGTGGAGCCTGGCGAAAGTTTAGAACAAGCCTTAGAGAGAGAGGTTTTTGAAGAGGTTGGAATAAAGGTTAAAAATATAAAGTATTTTGACTCTCAGCCTTGGCCTTTTCCAGCATCCTTAATGTTAGGGTTTTTTGCTGAAGCCAAGCATGAAGATATGAAAATTGACTATGATGAAATTGAAGACGCTCACTGGTTTTCGATAGAAGAGCTAAAATCTTTACAGCATCCATCCATAAAGGGTGGCTTTAAATTACCAAGAGTTGATTCTATTGCTAGACGATTAGTAAACACCTGGATGACTAAATTTTAGAGAGGTTGAATATGCTTTTTTCTCCAATTAAAATAGGAGACTTAGAATTGTCAAATAGAATAGCTGTTGCTCCTATGTGTCAATATTCTGCAGTAGATGGTGTTATGACGGATTGGCATACCCAGCACTTAATGCAATTAGGTTATTCTGGTGCTGGGTTAGTCATGATTGAAGCTACAGCAGTAGAAAGAATTGGGAGAATAACTCATCATTGTACAGGAATATATAATGTTTTTTGTGAGCAATCCATCAAAAAAATTATAGATCAGGCAAAATCTGTATCCCCAAAAAATACTGCTTTTGGAATTCAACTGGCACATGCAGGCAGAAAATCATCTACTCAACGGCCTTGGGAAGGAAGAAAAAGTTTAACTGAAGAAGAGAACCCATGGAGAACAGTTGCACCTTCTTCTATAGCCTTTGACGAAGGGTGGCATATTCCCGATTATTTAGAAAATAAAGACTTGGAACGGATTAAGAATAAGTTTGTGGAAGCTGCACTTAGATCAGTCAAAGTTGGATTTGATTTAATAGAAATACATGGTACTCATGGTTATCTTTTCCATCAGTTTTTATCTCCCATTTCAAATCAAAGAAATGATAATTATGGTGGCACCTTAGAAAATAGAATGAGATTTCCATTAGAGGTTTTTAAAGCAATTAGAGATGCTCTTCCAAATAAATTCCCTTTAGGTATGAGAATAACTGGCACTGAATGGGATAAAGATGGAATAGATGAGAAAGAGGCTATAATCTTTTCACAAGAATTAGAAAAAATTGGTTGTAACTATGTATGTGTTTCCAGTGGTGGAAACACACCTAATCCTAAAATACCAATTGGACCTCATTATCAAGTTCACTTAGCTAAAACCATAAAGGAAAATACTGGAATGGTCGTGAGAGCAGTAGGAATGATTACTGACCCTATTAAAGCTAATGAAATCATTAAAAGTAAAGAAGCTGATATGATTGCAATGGCAAGAGCATTTCTTTCAAACCCAAGATGGGTATGGGATGCTGCAAAAGCATTAAATCAAGAAATTGAGGTTCCTCCTCAATATTCAAGGCGATTGTAAAACATTTAATTATATTTTCTTATCAGACAATATATCCATAACTGTTTTTGAATGTTCAGGAGAGAGATTAAGTTCTTTTCTTAATTTTTCGATTTTTTCAGCTTCTTCGTCGGTTATTATACCATCGCTTAAAGCCTGATTTATTTCAGCTTCTAATATTGCTGTTCTTTGAGCTCTTTGATTTGCAAAAGCAGATGCAACAATTCCAGTTAAAAGAGCAACTGTACATACACCCATAATTGCAGTCAAAGCCCCTATAATTTTTCCAAGAGGGGTCATTGGTGATACGTCACCATATCCAACAGTAGTTAATGTTATTAACCCCCACCACATTGTTTCTGGAATTGAACTGAATTTGTCAGGTTGTACGTCATGTTCAGCAATATACATGAGGGCACTTGATAGAAATAGAGCAATCATCATCAAGTATAATGCAGCGCTAAATGATCTCCAATCATCTTTTATGGCAGAGAAAAAATCTTCGAGTGCTGAGCTATAATTTGATATTTTTAGAAGTCTTAAAAGTCTTAGCACTCTTAGCCATCTTAAATCTACGCCTCCAAAAAAATAAGGTAAAATAGAAGGTATAACAGCTAAAAAATCTATTAATCCAGTAAAGCTAAATATATATTTTAATCTTTTTATTAAACTAGAAGAATTACCTAAATCATGTCGTGATGGCGACGACCAAACTCTTAAGATATACTCTATACTAAATATTATTACTGAAATTAATTCAAATATATTAAAAGCAACTTTATATTTGTCTCCAATAAATTTAACTGATTCTAAACATACTGCAGTTATATTAAGAATGATTAATATAAATAAGATCATATCTACGTATTGACTGGGTTTGTCAGAGACACTGCCTTTTGATAACAATTCACTGGTACGTTTTTGAATTCTTTCGTACATATTTTACCTATCAAACATTAGAAAATTAACTCAGATTTAAATTCTACACAGTAATTTTTTATGGAGTTGAAGCAGTTAGACCCCCATCTACTATTATCTCAGTTCCAGTTATATATTTAGCTTCATTAGATGCTAAAAATAATACAGCGTGCGCCACATCCCAAGATTGACCCATTTTACCCATTGGCACTTGATTATTTCTATGACTAACAAAGCCTTCATAATCTCCATCAGCATATTTTTTTGCAAGTCTATCTACTAAAGGAGTATGCATTAATCCTGGAATGACACAATTAAGTCGAATATTTTTTTTTGCTTCAATTACTGCAGTTGTCTTAGTCATTTGTATCAATGCAGACTTTGAAGCACTATAAGCAACTTGAGGTTTACCTACATATCTTATTCCGGCAACCGAAGAAATATTTACAATAGATCCGCCATGATTTTTTTCCATAATTGGAATTGTAAACTTAATACAAAAAAAAGCAGCATCCAAGTTTAATGCAAATTGTTGTCGCCAAGTTTTTGAATCAATCTCAACAGGGCCACCTGGTTCAGATTGACCAACATTATTAACTAATATATCTACTTTTTTATTTTTTAATTCAATTATATTGAAAAAGTTTTTTACATCTTCTTCATCTGTCATATTTACTTTATAAAAGTTACAATTATTACCTTCCTTAGTAATAAAATCACATGTATTTTGTCCAGCTTCTTCATTAATGTCAGTGCCTATAACAGTTGCGCCCTGACGAGCTAATAGTGTAGCTATGGCTCTACCATTACCAAAGCCATCACCAATTGATCCGCATCCAGTAACAATAGCAATTTTACCTTCAAGGTTTAACATAAAAAATTTCCTTAAAACTTAATATTTATTTATATTAGTAATAATAAAATAAAATGCAATTTTCTTAAAGGGATAACCAATGGTTGATGCATCAAAACTTTACGAAGATAGATATGGGAAAAGTTCAATATTAGATTTTTCAAATATTTATATACCTGACTTATTAAAAACTATTATATCTAGGTCGAGTGTTAGAAAATTTTCTGACAAACCAATTTCTAAAGAGTTATTAACTATTTTGTTAACAGCAGCACAATCTGCCCCTTCAAAATCTAATCTTCAACAATATTCAATATTAATAATGCAAGACGAAACAATTAAAATGAAGGTGGCAGATTTAATTGGGAATACTAAATGGGCTCTTTCAGCTCCAGTATTTCTTTTATTTTTAGCTGACATAAGAAGAAATATAAATATTACAAAGAACAAAGGTTATGATCATAAAAATAATAATGTAGATACGTTTATGAATGCAGTTATAGATTCAGCTTTATCTATGCAATCATTAATTTGTGCAGCTGAGGCAAGTGGATTAGGGGTCTGCCCTATAAGTATGATTAGAAATATTATTGATGAGATAAAAAACATTTGTCAATTACCAAAAGGTGTTTTTCCAATAGCTGGTCTAGCCCTGGGATGGCCAAACGAAAAAGCACCTATTTCAATTAGGATGCCCCAAGATATTATGATACATAATGACTTCTATAATGAAGACAACCTTACTAAAAAAATTAATGATTATGATAAAAGAGTTTTTAAAATCGCCCCAATTTTGGAAAAAAAGCAAAGGCATGTAGACGTTTATGGCGTGGCGAAAAAAGGAACTTGGTCTGAAAATATTGCTAGACAGTTATCTCTTCCGGAAAGAAATAATTTTAAAGCATGGCTTAAAGATAACGGAATTAATCTTGAATAATCTTTTTGAGAAGTTCATTAAAAACTTTTTCATCTTCATACATAATCCAATGACCAGTCTGAAATTGAACATGAAAACGAACGTCAGTATTTATTGATCTTAAAATAGCCATTCTATCTTCAAGATAGACCCCAACACTGGCATCTTTTTCTCCCCAAAGAACATAAAGTGGAACACTTTGTTTGTTTAAAATTTTTGCTAAAGTATCAGTGCCTGATATAGGCCTACTTTTAATTCTATGAGCGTCAGTATTTTGTTTTTGAATATGAATTGATAATTCATCTACTTTTGTATGATCATACATCATTAAGATACCAAGATTTTTTTTATGAGCGTTATATACTTCAGCTTCTGTCATTTTAGAGTGCCTTGCAATCATCTCATCCATTGCACCTCTTTTTGCCCCTAAGCCACCTGGGCCAACTAAAATTAACTTTGTTGGTTTAACATTTTTTTCAATCAATTGATAAGATAGATGTCCTGCAATTAATCCACCAAAAGAAAATCCACATATAATTGGATCGTCATCTACTTTGATTAGTTCCATGAGAGAATCTACTATATTGGAAGCAATTTTTTCTGGAGTATGAGGAAGGTTTAAATCGTCTGATTCACCAAATCCAGGCATGTCTGGTATTAAAACTCTATTTCCTTTTGAAAATGGAATAGCTTGTTTAATCCAGTGTGCCCAACTTCCATATCCACCATGTAAGAATATTATTGGTTTTCCTTCACCCCAGGATCTCCAACAAACACTTGAATCTTTAGATTTAATTATTGACTTAATTGAGTGTTTTTCAATTTCTAAAATATCTTTGCTGTATTTTTCAAAGTTAAATTCTTCTTTAGACATTATAACGTATTCCTACTTTTAATATTTCATGAATTATTAATTTTATTTTTGTTTATTCTCAAGCATTTTATTAATATGTTATCTATTTATTGCATATAAATAAATTTTCACTACTTTAATAATTATACATTTTTAAATTAATTAATGGAGAAAATTTAACATGCCACATCTACCTGCTTCAGATGCTTTGTCACATATTAAAGTGCTTGATCTTACAAGAGTTAGATCGGGGCCTACAGCAGTGAGACAATTAGCAGATTGGGGTGCAGATGTGATTAAAATAGAAGCGCCTGATAGTGTTGAAGCAGATGGTGCATTAGGCGCTTCACGACATTCTTCTGATTTTCAAAATTTGCACCGTAATAAAAGAAGTATAACTTTAAATCTAAAGAAACCTGAAGCTATTGAAATTTTTTTGAAACTTGTTGAAAAATGTGATGTTGTTGTTGAAAATTTTCGTCCTGATGTGAAAGATCGTTTAGGTATAGATTATAATTCTTTAAAAAAAATAAATCCAAAAATCATTCTTGCTAGTATATCTGGATTTGGACAAGATGGGCCATATGCAAAAAGACCTGGCTTTGATCAAATAGCCCAAGGAATGGGGGGGTTAATGAGCATTACTGGTGCCCCTGGGGAAGGTCCAATGAGAGTGGGAATTCCTGTGGCCGATTTGACCGCTGGCCTCTTTTGCGCTATGGGAATTCAAACCGCTTTGATTGAAAGAGAGAAATCTGGAATTGGACAGTGGGTTAACACATCGTTATTACAAGCTCAAATTTTCATGCTTGATTTTCAGGCAGCTCGATGGCTGAGTGAAAAAAATGTTGCTGGACAAGCAGGAAATAATCATCCAACTAGTGTGCCAACCGGTGTGTTCAAAACGTCTGATGGTTCTATAAATTTAGCCGTAGCTGGTGAAACAATTTGGAAACGTTTTGTTGAGGCTATAGATAAATTAGATTGGCTTGAAAAAGAAGAATTTAAGGGAGCAAAGGAACGCTTGAAAAATAGAGATTACTTAAATTCTTTAATAGAAGAAGTTACCATTACCAAGACTTCTAATGATTGGGTTGAAATGTTAGAAATAGTTGGAGTGCCTTGTGGTCCTATAAACACAATAGATAAAGTATTTAATGATCCACAGGTCAAACATTTGGGTATAGCTCAATCAAGTGAAACTATTCCTTTTGGACAAACAGAATTAGTTGGTCAACCATTTACCTTATCTCGATCACCTAGTTCTATGAAGCAGAGACCTCCTGAAAAAGGAGAGCATAATTCTGATGTTTTATTAGACCTTGGCTTCACTGAAGATGAATTGAATGAATTTAAAACACAACAAATTATTTAAAAAAAACTATAGGATTTAAAATGACTACAGATAAAATGTTATCAAGAAACGAAAATGGAGTTGGTTATATTACCTTCAACAACCCAGAAAAACATAATGCTGTCTCAATTGAAATGTGGGATGAGCTGGTAATAATTCTTAATAATTTTAAACAAAACAAGGATATTAGAGTAATTGTTTTAAATGGGGCTGGAGGAAAATCTTTTGTTTCTGGAGCTGATATATCTAAGTTTGATAAAGAAAGAAGCTCTAAAGAGGCAATTTTAAATTATAATAAAAGAACCCAAAAAGTTTATGAACTTTTAGAAACTTTCCCTAAACCTACAATAGCTATGATCAATGGTTATTGTATTGGGGGAGGTTTAAATTTGGCTGTATGTTGTGATATCAGAATATGTTCTGAAAAATCAAAATTTGCAATGCCAGCGGCTAAGTTATCTCTTGGATATCCATTTTCGTCTATAAAAAGACTTTTTGATATTATGGGCCCTGGTATGGCTAAACACTTTATGTTTACAGCAGAAAGAATAGTTGCTGATGAAGCTCTTTCTTGTGGCTTAGTTCAAAAATTAGTTACTGAAGAAAAATTAGAAACGTATGTAAAAGATTATGCTTTAACGATCTCTAAAAACGCTCCTCTAACAATTAGAGCTATGAAGCAAATAGGCATAGAGATATTAAAAAATCCTGAAGATAGAGACCTTCTTTTATGTGAAGAGCTAGCCTCAAATTGTTTTGATAGTGAAGATTATAAAGAAGGCAGAAAAGCATTTATGGAAAAAAGGCCTGCTAACTTTAAAGGTGTATAGTTCTTTTTATGCTTTTTGTTACGCTGGATTATAGTACTTTATCGCGTTATCATGAAAGAGACACTTAATTTGATCTTCTTTCATCCCTGAAGTAATTTCTTTAAAGCCATTATATATTTCGTCAAAAGTAGCTAAAACTCCATCAACAGGAAAATTAGATGCAAACATGCATCTATTATATCCAAAGATGTTTATTGCATCTAGAATAATTTGTTTATTAAGGCTTATAGTCCATTTTTGATTAGGAACGCAAATTCCAGATATTTTTAATACTGTATTAGGTTGCTCCGCGAATTGTTCTAAATTATTTTTCCATTTGTTTAACCCATTCTTTGATCTGTCAGAAGGAAGTCCTGTGTGGTTTAATATTATTAGCGTATCCGGAAAGTCCATAGCTAACTTTGTCGCTTCGTCAAGGTGCCACCATGGTATCTGAAGGTCATAATGTAATTTATATTTTTTTAATAAGGAATATCCTTGTCTGAATAATGGATCATTAAGCGTGCCTTTAAGAGTTATATTTTTAGTATCTGGAGAAAAGGATGTTTTAGGTTTATGTCTTATACTTCTAATTAAGGGGAACTGCTTATGTCCATGTAAAACCTGATCTATATCTGGTCTATCAAACCATGCTTGACCTACTATTGCATTTGGAAACCCAGTTTCATCAAATAATTTATGAAGCCATTTAGTCTCTCCTACAGGATCATTTTGATCCCACTCAGTTTCCATATGTACTGTTTTCACTATATTATGATTTTTACTTATTTCTTTATAGTCTGAGATTAAAAAGTTTTTGCATATTGATGCATAGTCACCGTATCTAAAAGGTATTTGTTTTTTTGAATTAAGCCATGGATTTTTATTTAAGCTTAAATCCCAAAAGTGATGATGGGCGTCTATAATGGGTAAATCATTCATTGTATTAGTTCTCTAAATTTTCTTATTCTTATCAAATAGTTTTACAATAGATATCCCATCTAGGTTTTGTTCAGATTTATTTGCATGTATTGTAAATAATTGCTTTGATAAAGTTGACATTGGAATAGGCACATTTTTTTCCTCTGCAAGTTGTGATAGCATTTTGAGATCTTTAAGAATTTGTGATGTATAACCCTGCGGTTCAAAGTCATTATTTATCATTCTTGGAAATAAAGTCATTAACAAGTTTGATCCAGCATGACCATCATTTAATGCATCAGGTATTTCTTTTGCATCAATTCCCCAAGCTTTTGCAAATGATAAGGCTTCAGCTAAAATAGTGTAATTGTTTAAAACTAATATTTGGTTAATCATTTTTACAACTTGGCCAGAACCTGTCGGTCCAAAGCAAGTAAATTTTTTTGAAATAATATCTAATAGATGAGATATGATATTTATATCTTTTTTATTACCACCCACCATAATTGAAAGTGTCCCATCTAAAGCCTTTTCAGGACCACCTGAAACTGGAGCATCTATCCAAACTCCACCTGTTTTATGTTTAAACTTTTCTGAAAACTTTATAGTTTCATTCACTAAAGTCGTAGATAAATCTATAATAATTGTTTTTTCTGTAGCATTTTTAACTATTCCATTATTATCAAACACAACATGTTCAACATTTTCAGTTTTATCAACGCAAATGAAAATTACATCGCATTTTTTAGCTATCTCAGCAGCATTATTTGCGGTGTGAACATTATTAATTTTTATTTCTGATAGTTTTTTTTTATCTTTATCATAAGCATGAATTTCCTGATTATAATTAGATAACCTATGAACTAAAGAATTACCCATTAGACCTATTCCAATAAATCCTATAGATTTTGAAATATGTTTCATTGTTTTCCTAAATAACTAAAAATATTAAATTTTATTATAATAATTTATAATAAAGCAATATATATAATTATAAGCAAATAAAAAAAATGTAGATAAAGTCATAATTTTCTATCATTAATAAATTTTCCGTTATTAAGAGTATCTAATAAATTATGATCAATAATGTACAAAAAGGTATTCTTATCATCATTCTTGCAACACTTTTTTTTGCTATAATGGATGGTGTTTCAAGATATTTGGCTGAAACATATAATGTTTTTGTAATTAATATGTTACGAAGCTGGGTTCTAGCTATTATTGTGATTTCTATAAGTTTAAGAAAAAAAAATGGTTTAATAAAAGTAGCTTCAACAAAACAGCCTTTACTACAATTAACCAGAGGGCTTTTACTTATTTCAGCTATTTGTATTGGTGTTTACTCCTTTACTAAACTTGGATTAGTCCAAACTCATTCGATTTTATCCTGTTATCCATTAATTGTAGTTGCTTTATCAGGTCCTATTTTAAAAGAAAAAATAGGGATCCAAAGGTGGCTTGCTGTTTTGTTTGGTTTTTTAGGAGTGTTAATAATTTTAGATCCAACCACCTTTATTATAACTTTTGATGCAGTTCTTCCTATATTGGGAGCATTAGTGTTGGGATGTTATGCAATTTTAACAAGAAAAGCTTCTCAAAAAGATACTTCTGAAACTAGTTTTTTCTGGGTCGCCATTATTGGTTGTGTTGTCATGACAGCTATAGGACCTTTTTACTGGGAACCTGTCTTAATAAATGATTGGGGTTGGTTGGCCCTTCTTTGTATTTTGAGTACAACTGGTCACTTTTTATTCATCAAAGCATTTGAAAATGCCGAAGCAAGTGTTTTACAACCTTTTACCTACCTTCAATTGTTTTTTGCATCGATTATAGGTATATTGATATTCAATGATAAAATAACACTCTCTATTTTAGTGGGAGGTGGTTTAGTTGTTTGTAGCGGAATATTTGCAGCATGGAGAAATCATAAAAATAATCAAGCAACTTTAACTTCTAAAATTTAATTATCTTTAGATGTTAAATGTTAAAATTTTAAGGATATATTATGAATGAAACTGTATTAATAACTGGAGCGAACAGAGGAATTGGATTAGCTTTGACAAAGTTATGTTTGTTAAAAGACTTAAACGTTGAAGCGTGTTGTCGTTCTATTCATAAATCAGATGAGTTAAAAGCTCTTTCATCACAATATCCTAATTTAAATATTCATGAGATGGACGTTACTAATTCTTCCAGTATTATAAAAGTATCAAATGTAATTCAAGTAGAGATTGATATTTTAGTGTGTAATGCTGGCGTTAACAATGGATATGGAGATCTATTTAGTGATGATCATGATGAAGAGAGTATTATGGATGTAATGATGGTTAATGTGGGAGGTCCTTTCTTAACTATTAAAAACTTTTATAAAAACTTAAAGAAAAACAACGGTTCTAGAGTAGCAATAATTTCATCTTTAATGGGAAGTCAAACTCATACATCTAAAAATGCTCCTATATATAGAGCTTCTAAAGCTGCTGCTAATAATTTAATGAGGACTTTATCAATTCAATTAAACCAAGAGGGTATCTCTGTCGCATCATATCACCCAGGTTGGGTTAGAACTGATATGGGCGGTGATCGAGCTGATATTTCACCAGAAGAGAGCGCACAAGGATTGTTAGCTCAGTTTATGAACTTAAATGCAAATGTTTCAGGAAGTTTTTTTAATTATGATGGGAATAAACTTCCATTATAATTAATTTCTATTATTATTTTAATATAAACCTTTTATTCACGGCTTTAAATTATGAATAAATTTAAGTTTCAAAAAGTGAAATCTTCAGATCAAATGGAATTGTGTCATGCAATTAGAAAAAAAGTTTTTTGTGAAGAGCAGAAGATTTCAGAAGATATCGAGTTTGATAATTTAGATGATATATGTGAACATTTTTTAGTGTTTAATGATCAAATTGCTATTGCTACTGCCCGTGTTCGTAAAAAACAAGATTGTGTTTATAAAATAGAAAGAGTTGCTGTTTTGATTCTTTATAGAAAACTTAAAGTAGGAACTTTATTAATCAAACAAATCATAGATCAATATCAAAAAGTTGATAAAAAAAATTCTATTATTCTGCATAGTCAAATTTCAGTAGAAAATTTTTATAAAAGCCTTAAATTCATTTCTTATGGTAAAGAGTTTACTGAAGATGGAATTTTGCATATAGCCATGAAGCATTAAATTTAGAATTTTTATTAAATGACTTTGGCTTGAAGGAACTTTTTGAAAATGAAAAAAATACGTTTGGTAGTTGTAGGAACAGGATATTTTAGTCAATTTCACTATGATGCATGGCAAAGATTAGGAGTAGAAATAGTTGGTATCTGTTCTTTAGATAAAAATGAAGCTATAAAATATTCAAAAGCATTTGATAACTGTAGAGTTTTTTTAAATTTTGAAGAAATGCTAATTAATACTTTACCAGACATTGTAGATATAATTATTCCCCCAGAAAATCATCTTAAATTTATTAAAATATCTGCTAAACATAGAGTTAACGTTATTTGTCAGAAACCTTTCACAAATTCTCTAATTGAAGCTAAAGATGCGATTAAGACTGCAAAAAAATACAGTATCAAGATAGCTGTTCATGAAAATTTTCGTTATCAGCCTTGGTATAGAAAAATTGATGATTTATTAAATTCATTTTTGATAGGAGATATATTCCAAGTTAGTTTTCGAATGAGACCTGGAGATGGTCAAGGAGAAGATGCTTACCTTAATAGGCAGCCTTACTTTCAGAGAATGGAACGTTTTCTAATTCATGAAACTGCTATTCATTTCATAGATGTCTATAGATTTCTATTTGGTGATATAAAGAGTGTTTTTGCAAGTTTATCAAAGCTTAATAAAAACATAACAGGTGAAGACGCAGGAATAGTTTTTATAGAATTTAAAAACGGTGTTAAGGGTTTGTTTGATGGGAATAGGTTGTCAGATCATATAGCCAATGATAGACGCTTAACAATAGGCGAAATGCTTATAGAAGGTTCAAAAGGGACAATAAGATTAAATGGAGATGGAGAAATATTTTTTAGAAAATTTAATGAAAACAATGAAAAATTAATTAAATATGAATGGTCAAGTAAAGGATTTGCTGGTGATAGTGTTTTTCATTATCAAAAACATGTTGTTAATCATTTTACAAAAGGTGAACATTTGATCAACAGTGCTGAGGATTATATACAAAATCTTAAAATTGAAGATAGTATATATAAATCAAACAAAAATAAGAAGCTTATAGATATAAACTAGTTGCTTCTTCAAGATTATGGTGCCGGCTGGGGGACTCGAACTCCCGACCTGATGATTACAAATCAACTG
>CAZWGZ010000035.1:0-13126 GCA_964633395.1 uncultured Rhodobacterales bacterium | reverse complement strand
GGAGGTGGAAGAATATTTCTAGGTTGAGGTAATTCTGTATCCCAGACTTCTAAGTTAACGATAACCCATAGAATTATTTTTTTACCTTTTGGAAGAGTTAATTTTCTTCCATTAATAGATACTGGACTTTTAATCCTGTCTCTGCGATCCATTTTAAACCTTTATTTAGAATTTAATTTATAACTTTCCAATTCTCAATTATAACAGTTCCACTATTTCTTATGACTTTAGCTATAGGACAAAACATGGATAATTGTTTTTTTGCCTCATTTAAATCATTTTCTGACGCGTTAGTAGCAATTTCAATATTTAACTCTATCTCGGGAAAAGGCACTTCAACTTCAGCTATTAATCCAACCCCATCCCTGTTAAATTTAGTAACAGCTTTTATATCCATACTGAAAATTTTAAATCCCATTTTTTCTATTATTCTATGACTTATAACATTTGTACATCCTATTAAAGCCGCGACTAATGTTTCAGTTGGTGTTAAACCCAAGTTAGTACCGCCTCTCGCAACTGGCTCATCTATAACACTTTCTACATCTCTAGCTAAAATATCTGTTCTTGCATGACTTTTAGAGGAACCTTCTAAATTCATATTAATTACATTATTGCTAGTCATCTTAACTCCTATTGAAACTATAAATTAAAGAAATATGTTTAGAATACATATTTTAAGTTAGTAAATTAAATCATTTAAAAAAATAGTTTAAATCATAAAATACGATCTAATAATTATTGCTACAGTTAGTATTTAATGATTTAATATAAATATTATGGTGTTAAGGGGGAGAACTATAATGAAGTCTCCAGACTTTGGTTATTATGAAGCATCTTCTATTGAAGATGCTATAAAATTTAAAAGTGCTGATGATGAATCTGTATTTTTAGCAGGGGGGCAGTCTTTAATCCCAGCTTTAAATATGAGACTTTCAACTCCATCATGCCTAATTGATATATCTAAAATCAATGAATTAAAAAATATATCTATTGATGATCATTTTATTTCTATTGGGGCTTCCGTTACACATTCAGAAGTTTTACAAAATAAAATTATATTAGAGTATTTACCTACATTAACAAACGTTCTTAAGATGGTTGCTCATCCTGCAATAAGAAATAAAGGAACTCATGGCGGAAGTATTGCCTATGGTGATCCTGCAGCTGAACTGCCTGCCTTTGCAGTAGCTTTAAATGCTGAAATTACTCTTGTAGGTTTAAAAGGTACTAGAACTGTTTCTGCTAATGATTTTTATTATGGTTTGTTTGAGACTGAAATTAAAGATGATGAAATTCTTACTAATATTAAATATCCATTGTTAAAAAGTAATCAAAAAATTATTTTTGATGAAATTTATCGTCGTCACGGTGATTATGCTATGGCAGGACTTATTGCTAATATAGAAATTTTACATTCCAAAATTGATAATTTAAAATTGGTTTTTTTTGCAACTGGAATTAAGCCTGAAGTTGCAATTAAAACGTCTAATTTTATTATTAAAGATGGTTATAATTATTCTAAAATAAAAGAAATATTAAAAACAGAGCTAGATCTTGATGCTGATTTAAATAGTTCTTCTGAAATGAAATTACATTTAGCAACTATCCTGACAAAGAGAATTTTAAAATTATTGGAGATTTAAATGCAGGATAATAAAAATATTAAAATAAGCTTTACTGTTAACAATGAAATATTTGATAATGTTATGGTTTCTTCTAGACAGCATTTAGGTGACTATTTAAGATCTTTGGGACTTACTGGTACTCATCTAGGTTGTGAACAGGGAGCATGCGGAGCATGTACTGTTGAAGTTGATGGTAAAGCTGTAAGATCGTGCTTAATTTTATCATCTCAAGTTAATGGTTCTGTTATTAGAACTATTGAAGGATTAGATGACCCTTTAATGGAAAAAGTTAAAGAAACTTTCTTAAAGCATAACGCCCTCCAATGTGGGTTCTGTAGTCCTGGAATGTTAATAACTACAAAAGAAATTTTAAATCAAAAAAAACATTTTAATAGAGAAGAGATCCGAAGTGAAATTTCTGGTAATTATTGTAGGTGTACAGGATATCAGTCAATAGTTGATGCTATCGAAGAGTCTATTACTACTAATATGAAGGAAATTAATAATGGATGACATAACATTAAATCAAAATCCAAAGTTAGGATCTGTTGATAGACCTAACTCTTATATTGGCAGAAGCTTAACTCGGGATGGTGCAAAAAAACATTTGGAAGGTAAGGGACAATTTGTTGATGACTTGATTTTACCTAGAATGGTTAATTTAGCTTTTTTGAGATCACCTTATGCTCACGCTGAAATTAAATCTATTAACATAAATGAAGCAAAAAAATATCCAGGTGTTATTAATATATATATTGCAGAAGATATGGATAAAGTATGTAAGCCATGGGTTGGTGTGCTAGGTCACTTAGGAGAGATGAGATCTCCAGAGCAATCACCTTTAGTTAAAAAAATAGCTAGATGGCAAGGTGAACCTGTAGCTATAGTTGTTGCTAATACTCGAGCTCAAGCAGAGGATGCAGTAGAAGCTATAGATATTGACTGGCTAGAAAAAGAACCTCAAATTGACATGGAAACAGCATTAGAAAAAGATGCTGTTGTCATTCATAAAGAGCTAGGAAACAATCTTTTCTGGACTAGAACAGTTGAACAAGGTGATGTTCAAAAAGGCTTTAATGCTTCATCCACTGTTGTAGAAACAACTTTAGATTTTGCAAGACATACAGGAGTAACTCTTGAGCCAAGAGGAATTGTAGCAGACTGGAATAAATCTGAAGAAAAAATGACAATTTATCATAATGGTCAAGCGCCTCATATGATGCAGCACATTATTGCAAAACATTTTAATATTTCAGAAGGGTTAGTAAGAGTAGTTAGTAAAGATGTTGGAGGATCTTTTGGAATAAAAGTTCATGTTTATGGCGATGAAATGGCGGCTATAGCGGTTTCTAAATTATTAGGTCGTCCAGTTAAATTTGTCGCTGATAGATTAGAGAGTTTCACTACAGATATTCATGCAAGGTGCCATAAAATAAGTGGTAAGTTAGGATTAGATGATAAAGGAAAAATTATTGCTATGGAAATAAATGACCTTAGTGGAATAGGTCCTTACAGCATGTATCCAAGAACATCAGCTATAGAAACTAATCAAGTTTTAAATTTATCAGGTGCTCCATATATAATTCCTAATTATAAAGCAGTAGGCACAGTTGTTTTTCAAAATAAAACACCAATGTGTCAATATAGAGCAGTAGGACATCCAATTGCTGTGGCTATTACAGAAGCCTTAGTTGATAAGGGAGCTCAAGCAATTGGTATTCGAAGTGACGAAATTAGAAAAATTAATTTTATACCTGATAACAAATATCCAAATAAAACTCCATCAGGAGTTCCATTAGAAGATTTGTCACATCAAGCTGCGATGAATAAACTTTTAAAAATGATGAATATTTCTGATTTAGAAAAACAAAAACAAATAGATTTAAAAAAAGGGATTTTAACAGGCTATGGTATTATCAGCATGTGTGAAGTTACTAATCCTAGTCCTTTATTTTATGGAGCAGGAGGAGCACATATATCCTCGCAAGATGGCGCAACTATAAGATTAGAGGGATCAGGAGCTGTTCATGTGTCATCGTCTATAACTGAGCAAGGTCAGGGTACTGAGGCGATAATGAAACAAATTGCAGCTGATCAATTAGGTGTCTCAATGGATACTGTTCGAATAACACTTGGAGATACTGATGCAACTCCCTATGGAGGTGGAACGTGGGCTTCAAGAGGAGCTGGCATTGGTGGTGAAGCACTTTTAAAAGCTACACGAATTCTAAAAAATAATATTTTACAAATTGCTGCCACTATTATGCAAACAGATATTCACACTCTTGACATAGAAAATAACTTGGTAATAAGAAAAAATGGTGGTGAAGGAATATCATTAAAAAAATTAGCTGAAACCGTTTATTATAGAGGTCAAGAGCTTCCCCAAGGAACTAATCCAGAATTAATAGCCACTTCTAGTTTTTTTATTGAAGGAATTCCATTTGTTTTTACAAATAGTGCTATGGGCTGTTTATTGTCAATTGATCAAGATACTGGGTTAACAAAGATTAATAAGCTCTGGGTTGTTGAAGATTGTGGTACTCAAATAAATCCAAAATTAGTTGAAGAACAAATAAAAGGTGGTGTAGTTCAAGGCATTGGTGGAGCTTTGTATGAAGAATGCGTCTATGATGATCAAGGTAATATGCAAAATGCTACTATGGCAGATTATTTAGTACCTATGGCTTCCGAAATGCCTGATATTATTGTTGACCATGTTGTTACAAATTCTGGAAGAAGTATAATAGGAGCTAAAGGCGCCGGCGAAGCTGGTACTGGCGGTGCTCCTGCAGTAATAATGAATGCTATAAATAATGCTTTGTTTTCAATAAAAAAAGAGGTTACATCTCAACCAATCACACCAGAAAAAATACTAAGGGCGATCGGTAAAATATAATTAAATCAGATGTTTATCCATTCTTTATCATTTTTTAATCTATGTTTTACAATCCCAGGCTTTAATGAGGCCTCAATAAAGCAACCTTGAATAGCTGCATTTAATAACTTCTTTTTATTTTGTATTGTTTCATCACTTATTATGTCAATATCTAGATTGTATCCTTTACAATCAGCTATATAAGGTCCTTCTTCTGTAATACTTCCATTCCACTCCATTTGAGCATCAATTTGTATTTCATTAACTTGAATTTTTAACTTTTTTCCAAAAGCTTTGATTTGTGTCATTACACAGCCACATAAAGAGGCTGTAAATAATGCAAGTGGTGGTGGTGCTGTTCCTTTGCCACCATGAAAAGCTCCTTCATCTGTAGCTAGCTTAAAGGTCTCATTCATAGATTCAAACACAACGTCTATGTCGTTCCTCATAGTTCCAGTATTTCTAGCGTTTCCTTTAAATGTTAAATTAAAAGTTTTCTTATCCATTTTTAACCTCTTTAGATGCATTAAAGTTTTTAATATCATTAAGACTAATTGCTGTGTCTTCCAGTACATTTATTACTTCTGGCATAATCAAATTATCATCATCTTTTTTTGATAAATATTTTCCAAGCTCTCTACTTCTTTCAACTAGAAAAGATCCAGCTTTAATTCTTTCTTTTTCCCATTTAGTTAAATCATTTTCAAATGTTGTTGGGTTTAAATAATCAGATAATGAAAATGCATCTATTGCAGCTTTAGTAACACCCATTCCTACATGAGGTCTTGCTGTAAAAGATGCATCACCAAGAGTTAAAAATCTATTGTTAACCATTCGCTTGCTTTCTAAATCAAAAATTGGCTGAATAAGTGGTTGGGCAGTTTTATTAACTAGTTCAAACATTTGAGGTGGTAGTTTTTCTTTAGCTTCTAAAAGTAATTCCATTGAAATTTCATCACGAATTTCATTTGGTGGAATGCCATCTAGGTATTGTTTTCCTGATTTTCCTAATAATATATTTTTTAATTCTATTTCAGGTGAAGGTTTATACCAAATCCAATTAATTCTTCTATTTCCTCTTTTAAAAGGGTTTTTTCCTTCTCCAGCTATTGGATAAGAAGCGATTTGTTGATTGTGTGGGAGTATAACGACAAAATATTCTGATAAAATTTTCAAGGATTTATCAGATATTTCATTTTCATTAACTACGCCTCGCCAACCAATATACCCAGCATATTTTGGAATAGCTGTTGGATCAACAAATGTTCTAAGTTCAGACTTTATACCATTTGCAATTATAATCAGATCTGATTTTTTTTCTTTTCCATTAGAAAAAATAGATATAGCTGAATTATTAACTTGAGTAATATTAATACAATCATCATTCATAAAATATTTATTATCCGGTATGGTTTTTCTTAAAAGCGAAAACAAATACTGCCAACTGGTGTAAACTTGAGGGTAATCATACCTTGCTATAATATTACCTGTTATATCTAGAGAAACCCTAGTTGTAGCATTGGTACCAAGTACTTTTTTATTACCGGTAGCTTTGAAAACTAGTTCAGCTAATTCGTCATATGTTGCTATTCCAGCGCCTCTTCCAGATAATGGGGTGCTAACTTTTTCATGCACAGTAACGTCCCAGCCTTTTTTAATTAAGGCATTAGCAGCAAATAAGCCTGCAATTGATCCACCAATTATTGTTGCACTAGGCTTCATTATATATTTATTTTATAGCCATAGGATTAATTGGAGAGCCAACAGCTTTTGTAATAGGAAGTGGTGGAGCGCAAAAAAAGAATTCATAAACTTTATCTTTTGCACAATCTTCTGCTAAATCTCTTAAATAAAAAATTTCACCCATTGTAATTCCTATCATTGGAATAACAACCCAATGCCAAGGTTGTTGAGCATCTTTAGTTTCATTTGGCCTTACCTCACATCCCCATGTATCAGTACAAATAGCTGCTATTTCTTTGTCATATATCCATTGAGCGGTTTCAAAAGCCAATCCAGGAGCGTCTCCTCCTGCATATCCGCCCCATTCACCACAATCGAGACGTTGTTCCATTTGGCCTGTTCTTACTATTACAAAATCACCTTGTTTTATTTCAACATTTTGAGATTTAGCGCATTGATCTAAATCATCTGAGGTAATAGCTACACCGTCTTCAAAAAAATCAACCCCGGCCCATCTAGCAACATCTAGCAAAACGCCTCGTCCAGCCATCTCAGCTTTTACTTTTTCAATACCATTTTTTTGAGCACCATCACTATCAACTAAGCGAGCATCATATCCATTCCACATATAATCGTCATAAAAAATATGAGATAAAGCATCCCACTGAGTTGCGCATTGCAGAGGTAATGAAACCATATCATCTGCATATCTTAATCCAAAATCATCAAATCTACCCGCTACTGCATCAGTGCCAGTTGCAAGCATTAAGTGAATAGGATTAAATCTATTACCCCAACTACCTTTTTGGGGCCCATGTCTATCAAAATTTAAACCTAAACTAAAACGTTTACCTTGTTTAATTAGCTTACTTGCTTCAACAATTTTATCTGGTGTAATGAAATTTAATGTGCCAATTTCATCATTTGGTCCCCATCGTCCCCAATTTTTAAGCTTATCTGCTGTTTGACGTAAGTGTTTAATATCAAACATTTTTTCATTAAATTTTCTTGGCATAAGAAGCTTCCTTTTTTTTATTCATTAATTTTGTAATTCAATTCTACTTTCACACCATCTGGATCATCAATAAATAATTGCTCAAGAGGGAACCCTGGAATTTTTCTATGAGTGTATTGAACGGATTCTTTTTCAAGTTTGCTTTTCATTCCTTCAATATCGTCTGCATTAAAAGCCACATGATCAATAGCGCCGGAACCTGATTTAACGTCGCTTTTTTTTCCAATATAATAATCTTGTCCTTCATCTTGTTTTCTCATAGCTAAATGAATGCATGCTGCTTCTTTATTACTTTTTAAATATAGCCAATAACCTTTAAAAGGGAAATCAGGTCGAAACCCAGCTTCAAGGCCAAGTAAATTAACATAAAAGTTTTTGGTTTTCTCTACGTCTTCTGACAAAATAAGTACATGTTCAAATGTTTTTATAGCCATTTTTTAACTCCTATCTGTTTTATTAATTTAAGAAATCTAAAATTGTTTTATTAACTATCTCTGGGGCTTCAATATTAAGAATATGTGCTGCACCCGGAATGCATACATATTTACTATTTGGAGTTAAATGCGACATTTCTTCCATTGCTAAAGCTGGAGCTCCCATATCTTTTTCGCCTGCTATAAATAGCATTTCACGATTAATTGTTGATAAATCTTTTAAATAATTCAAAGTTTTTAACGCATGAGCGCAGCCAATATAACCATTTGAAGACGTACCTCTAATCATATCTTTTGAAAGATTTATAATGTCATTATTTTTGGAATTAGCCTTAAACTCTTCACTGTACCATCTCTCAAGAGACCCATCAACAACACCATCTGTTCCTTTTTCTTCTATTACAGCAATTCTTTGATTCCATGAATCTACAAAAGGTGGAGGATTATCAGCTCTTGCAGCACAACATATAATTTTGTTAAATCTATTTTGATGTTTAAGAGCTAATCCTAAAGAAGTCATTCCGCCGATTGAAAGGCCAATAAAATGAGCTTTATCAATTTTAAGATTATCTAAAATAGTAATAACGTCATTCTCAAGCATTTCAAAAGAATATGGCCCTTCAACTGGACTACTACTACCGTGACCTCTTGTGTCATAACGAATTAAACAAAATTTATCCTTAAGCATCTCAATTTGTGGATTCCACATTCGATAGTCGGTACCTAAAGAGTTAGAAAAAATAATTTTTGGTAATTCTGTGTTACCATCAATTTTAATTTTAAGATGTTTTCCATTTTCTATAGAGATATTTTCCATTATTTATCTTATTCCGCAGCAATTTTAATATTTTGATTAATTTTAGGCATAACTTTTTCTGCCATCAACTCCATTGATTTTTTAGCCATATTTTCGTCGGCCCAATCATGTCCAGCATATAATAATGTTCCAAATTCTCCTACTTCTTCTCTAAAAGACATTATTTTATCGGTAACTTCATCAGCTGATCCAAATAAAATAAGTTTATTACATATATCCTCTAATTTAAGATCGGAATCAGGCATATCTTGATCTTCTTTAAATAAATTAGCTCTTCCATGTTTTAACATTTTAGTAAGCAATTGTTTATAATAAAATACATATGGACTTTT
The DNA here is from genome assembly GCA_964633395.1 of uncultured Rhodobacterales bacterium. Classification (GTDB taxonomy): domain Bacteria; phylum Pseudomonadota; class Alphaproteobacteria; order Puniceispirillales; family Marisalimonadaceae; genus CAJJBL01. The sequence goes on along the minus strand of CAZWGZ010000035.1, from coordinate 4,339 downwards.
ATTACCAAGAGCGTATTCCTTAGCTTTTTTTCTATCCTCACACACAAAGATAGATTTAGCTATTCTCCAATTTTTATGGTCTGGTTTAAAGCCACCTTGTTTACAGCCTTGAACATAACTAGGCCAATGTGTTTTAACCCATTTGGGCATAAGAAAATTTGCTGAGATAGGTTGCCATCCTCTAGCAGCTGCCGCAATTAAACCTTTTGAAAAAGGTGCAACAACTGTACATACAATAGGAGGATGTGGTTTTTGCAAAGGCTTTTGCATAATACCTTGCCCTATTTCAGTCATTTGAGTTCTTTCAGTGGATATATTCCAGTATTTTCCTTTAATATTATAAGGAGGATCACTCTTCCATATTTCTAGAACCATATCTATGGACTCTACAAACATTTCATTTCTATCTTTATCAAGATTTCCAAAAACTTCTGCATCTGAGGCAAGCCCACCAGGGCTAATGCCAAAATTAAATCTTCCATCAAGCATATGGTCAAGCATTGCAACTTGTCCTGCAATAGCTGCAGGGTGCGAATTTGGCATATTAACAGTGCCAGTACCTAATCTAATATTTTTTGTTTCTGCTGCAAGAGAAGCAATAAAAAGTGCACTTGATGTTATGTTTTCAGCAGAGTCTGTTACATGTTCTCCACAATAAGCTTCTGAAAATCCCAGTCTATCAGCAAGCAGAAATGCTTCTCTATCTTCAGATAAAGTTTTTTTATAGTCTTTGTCTATAGGATGGATAGGCATAGTAAAAAAACCAATTTCCATTTTATATCTCCCAGTAAAAAATATTATAATAAATGATGTATTTAAAAATATTAAATGATTATTTTGAATGATATCTATCAGAAAGTCTGATTTACTTTAATGATATAAATTTCATATAATATGAAAGTATTAAATATTTGTCTGGGGAGGTGTATATTTTGTCTAATATTATAGGCTCTATTGGCTTAGGAGCTATGGGTGGTTCATACGCTTCACATCTTTTGAAGAATGGATATGAAGTTTATGGGTTAGACCCTAATCATAAAAGCTCTAATGAGTTTATTCTAAAGGGTGGAAAAATACTATTTAATATCAATGATTTAATTACTAAATCTGATGTTATTATTCTTAGTTTACCTACTATTCCAATTTTCAAAAGTGTAATAAGTGAAATTGAAGAAAATTATGTGAGGTCCAATTCTAAAATTTTGATAGATATGAATACTATTTCATTTGAAGATAAATTAGAGGCAAAAATTGTACTGGATAGATTAAATATCGATATGATTGATGCGCCTGTTAGTGGCACTGGTGCACAGGCAAAAACAAAAGACCTTGTTGTTATGTCAAGTGGTTTAGAAGAAAATATTAATTCATGCCAAGATATTTTTCTTAGTTTTGCTAGACAAAATATATACGTTGGAGAGTTTGGTAATGGTATTAAATTTAAGCTTTTAGCCAATTTATTGGTTACTGTCCATAATACTGTAACTGCAGAGGCTTTGCTTTTAGGACAGAAAGTTGGCTTAAATGAAAATAAAATTTATGAGGTTTTAAACGCAGGTGCAGCATCATCTGTGATGTTAGACAAAAGAATGCCTCTAATGATTAAAAAAAACTATGAACCTGCTACAGCATCTATGACAATTTTCTTGAAAGATATTGAAGTTATTAGACAATTTATAAAAAGTAATAATGTAATTTCACCTACATTTGAGGCTGCAGCGAAAGTTTATGATGATGCTAAACTTAACTTACCAATGACTTACGACACAGCAGCAGTTTTTGAACAATTAAAACTTAATAACAAATAGGGGGACTCTAATGAAAAATGAAAAAAAATTACCAAAGATAAAAACATTAACTAGAGATGATATGAATAAACGTATTGCTTTTTTTTCAAATCAAAAAGGTTCAAAATTAGGATTGCCTGATAGTAAGTTACCAGAGTGTACTAGAGAATTAATTAATATAATTGGCTTTGAGCCTCCAAAAGGTGATAGCAAACATGTTTCACCTCTTGGAAATGATAATGCTATGATGCCTGCAATAAATATATCTGAGGGTTTTAATTTAGCATTCTGTAGGTGCAAGCCAGGCAAAGGACCTTTAATGCATAATCATGATACTAATGAAACTTTTATGCCCATTACAGGTAAATGGAGATGTGAATGGAATGAAGGTGTTGATTTAGACTTTGTAGATCTTGATCCATGTGACGTTGTTTCATTTCCTCCAGGAAGCGCCAGAAGATTTATGAATATAACTGAAGGAGAAGATAATATAGATCATTTGCTTTTAGTAGTTATTGCAGGAGATGCGCCAAAAGCTGAATTCACAAATAAAGCTTATGAAAGAATTGAAAGTTTTGAAAACTCTGAAAATTAAAATTTCTTTAAAAAGTTAAAAAATAATTCAACATATAAATTAAATATTTGGAAGGAAATTATCATTTCACCATTTTATAAGAAGGTGGACAATCTCTTATCTTAATTTTATAGCGAGGTAACATGACAAGAAAATTTATAGATTTATCAGTAAGTCTTGAAGAAGGTATCAAATCTGATCCTGAATTTATGCTACCGAAGATCAATTATCATCACCATGCTGATACAGCTGATGAAATTGTTAGTTTTTTTCCAGGACTTAGTAAAGCTGACTTGCCTGGTGGAGAAGGTTGGGCAATGGAAACCATAACAGTAAATACTCACAACGGTACTCATATGGATGCTCCTTATCATTATCATTCTACAATGAACAATGGTGAAAGAGCCATTACAATTGATGAAGTGCCATTAGAATGGTGTTTCAATCCTGGTATTAAACTTGACTTAAGATCTTATGATGATGGATATGTCCTTACAGCTAACGATATAAAAAGTGAATTAAAGAAAATTAACTATGTATTAAAACCTCTAGATATAGTTCTAGTTAACACCTCAGCAGGCGGAAGATACGGCATGGATGATTTTCTATCAAAAGGTTGTGGTATTGGTAAAGAAGCAACATTATATTTATTAGAACAAGGTATTAGATTAACTGGAACTGATGCGTGGAGCTGGGACGCACCATTCATTCATACTGCTAAAAAATTTAAAGAAAGTAATGATGCATCTCTTATATGGGAAGGGCACAGAGCTGGAATGGTGCAAGGATATTCACATATAGAAAAGCTAACCAATTTAGAAGCAATCCCTAATCACGGTTTTACTATATCTGCTTTTCCTTTTAAAATCAAAAATGGCTCTGCAGGATTTGTTAGAGTAGTTGCTATATTTGATTAATAAAAATAATTTGTAATTATGGTTCCTATTTTTAGCGCTATTGGTTTGATTATTAATATTGCAGGAAAAGCAATGACAACAGCATAAAACCAGTTTTTAGGCCATACAGACCAAAATAAAGTTGTGTCTGATAACGATATAAAAGTAACCCAAGAACTTATTAGCATAGTAATGAATGTGGCTGTTATTAAAGTAGTTAAGCAAAGAAAAAATGTTTCTTTTTTCATAATTTAATTCCGATCAAAAAAAAGACGACCTTATTAAGGTCGCCTAATTATATATTTTATTTTTAATTAACCACCAATTTTATATCTTACAGGAAATTTATGTCCTGTCTTTTCCATTTCATCGATGTAAGCGTTCATTAATGCGGCTCCATCTATATCATAATCCTTTGAAATATCTTGAGCTCTTGTATTAGGCCAATCTTGAATTGTTTCAGCCCATATTTTCTGTTGATCAATTGGTAAATAAGTTACAGCATCATTAATGCCTTTCTTTTTACCTAATTTAACAAGGTCAGTTAAACCTTTTTGATACCTTTGTTGTCCATCTTTTACAGCTGCTCTTTCATAATTCTGAGCTTCTTCCATAATAATTTTGGCAACTTCAGGTGGTAGTTTTTTTAGAGTGTCAAGATTTATAGTTGTAATTGTCTGAGCCATAGCGCCAAAACCAATTACTTTCCAATATGGAGCCTGCTCAAAAAATTTAAACCCACCAGCATGAGCGGATGGAAAAATTATAACACCTTTTGCTACGCCTGTAGCTAAGTCGTTATACATTGTTGGAAGAGTTGAAGTAACTGGAATAGACCCAAATAAGGATACCCATGGTAAATTAGGCCCAGCTGCAATAACTTTTACACCTTTTAACTCATTAGCTTTAGACCATTGTTTTACAGTTCCTAGACCATAATCATCAAATCCTTGCAAAGCGATGAATTTTTGATTGTATTTATCTTCTAGCATTTTTGTTAAATATGGGAATTTTTTTATTATTTTATTCTTAACTGCAACGCTAGTTATTAGGTTTGAAGTTGTAAATGGAACAAAATAATC
>CAZWGZ010000034.1:0-13649 GCA_964633395.1 uncultured Rhodobacterales bacterium | reverse complement strand
AAGGAGCCTTTAGGTCCTGTTGTAAGACATGGTGATGATCAGTGGGCTGATATTGTTGCATGGACTTTAAAAGCTATGATGGCTGGAGAAGAGTTAAACATAACTTCATCTAACGTTAAATCATTAGCTGGCAAAGATAATAAAAATAAAGAGATCAACCGTTTGTTGGGTAAGGACCCATTACAAGGTTTATCTAAATTAGGTTTATCTGCTGACTGGGCTGTTAACATTATAAGCCAAGTTGGAAATTATGCTGAAGTTTTCGAAAAGAACCTTGGTATGAGTACACCTTTAAAAATTGCTAGAGGTGCTAACCAATTATACAGAGATGGTGGACTATTTTATATCCCACCAATTAAATAAATTATAAATACTGCGTCTGATATATTCAGACGCAGTATTTTTTTTAATTCTATTAAAACGGTTTTCCTCATGTCTTTTCTCAATAATATCTGGCGAAATGAAAAAAGCAGGGAAATTATAATTCAAATTGTAGTATTGATATGCATTGGTTGGTTTTTATCTTGGTTGATAATGAATGTTAATGCTAATTTTAAAGCACTTGGTAAAGATATCAGTTTTGAATTCCTGTTTATTCCAGCAGGGTATGATATTAACCAATACTTAATTGATTATAATAATAGAGACAGTCATTTAAGAGCAGGGATTGTTGGATTATTAAATACAGGGCTTGTAGCATTTTTTGGAATTATTTTAGCTACTTTTCTTGGGGTTACTATTGGTATAATTAGGCTGTCAAAAAATTGGTTGGCAAGTAAAATTGCTTACTGGTATGTCGAGTTTACTAGAAACGTTCCAATATTACTTCATATACTTCTATGGCATGGGATCATCATCAATGTTCTTCCTCACCCTAAAAAGGCAATAAACATAGCTGACGTGAGCTTTCTCTCCAACAGAGGTTTTTATATACCAAAACCTTTAACTGAAAATGGAATTGAGCTAGTATATTTGTTTTTTGTTATTGGAATTATTTTTTCTATTCTTTTTCTTAAATACTCAAAGAAAAAACAAGATCTAACTGGAGTACAATATCCAGTTTTTTGGATTAATTTATCTGTAATTATTTGTTTGCCTTTAATAGCTTTTTTTCTTTCTGGTATGCCGATATCACTTGAAATTCCTGCGTTAAAAGGTTTTAATTTTAGAGGTGGTATACATATGAGTCCTGAGCTTGCGGCATTAACATTTGCTTTGGGAATTTATACTGCTGCTTTTATTGCAGAAATAGTAAGAGCTGGTATTTTAGCAGTTGATAAGGGGCAAAGAGAAGCAGCTGAATCAATTGGTTTGAGACCTTCAAAAGTTATGAACTTAGTTGTTTTGCCTCAAGCTAGAAGGGTGATCATCCCTCCTTTAACTAGTCAATATCTTAATTTAACCAAAAACTCTTCTTTAGCTATTGCAATAGGTTATATGGACTTGGTAGCTACTTTGGGTGGGATTTCTTTGAATCAGACCGGAAGAGAAATGGAGACAATGGTTATTGTAATGTTAATCTATTTATGTGTGTCTTTAAGTATTTCAGCTTTAATGAACTGGTATAATAATAGAGTAAAATTAGTTGGAAGATAAAATGAATATAGAAACTTATAAACCAGGTTCATATCCAGACCTTCCTCCCCCTTCTGGAACTGTGGGGTTTTACGGCTGGATTAAAAATAACTTATTTTCTTCTTTAAGTAACTCTTTGTTAACTTTATTATCAGTTACACTTCTTTACTTTTTAATAGATGGTATTGTTGGCTGGTTCTTTCTGGATGCAGTGTTTGATGCAGATTCTAAAATTGAGTGTAGAAAAATTGACAATGGAGCTTGTTGGGCAGTTGTTTCGAGAAGAATTGGACAGTTTGTATATGGTTTCTACCCTGAAGTAGAAAGATGGAGGATTGATATAACATTTTTTGCAATGTTTATTGCATTTGCTCCTTTGTTGTATCCAGACTTACCTAAAAGGAAATTTCTTCTATGGTTTAGTGGAATTTTTCCAATTTTAGCATATTTACTTATAAATGGTGGGTATTTTGGTCTTTCTAAGATTGAATATAACTTATTTGGTGGATTTATGCTTACAGTGATTATAGGTATCACTGGCATTGTATGTTCTTTACCTATAGGCATTGCTTTGGCATTGGGAAGACAGTCTAAATTAACTGTAGTTAGAACTTTATGCGTATGTTTTATAGAATTTATGAGGGGAGTTCCATTAATAACTCTTTTATTTGTTGCCTCATCAATGTTAAATTATTTTATGCCCCCAGGTACTAATTTCAGCATTTTGGTTAGAGTTATCATAATGTTTACTTTCTTTTCAGCGGCATACATTGCTGAGGTTATAAGAGGTGGTATTCAAGCTATACCTCAAGGTCAATATGAGGCAGCAGATGCCTTGGGTTTAAATTATTGGCAAACAACAAGATTTATTACACTTCCTCAAGCAATGAAAATATCTATTCCTGGGATAGTTAATACATTCATTGGCCTTTATAAAGATACCACACTTGTGGTTGTAATTGGTTTGCTTGACCCACTTGGAATAGCAAGAGCTTCTATGGCTGACACAAAATGGAATGGATTATCAATAGAGGTCTATATATTTGTAGCTTTATTTTTCTTTGTTAGTTGTCTAGCTATGTCTAGATATTCCCTCTGGCTAGAAAAAAAATTAAACACTGATCATAAGTGAGAATTAAAATGGTAACTAATAACAAATCTTCAAAACCAGTTATTGAGATTAAAGAAATGCATAAATGGTTTGGATCATTTCATGTCCTCAAGAATATTTCTTTAAAGGTGAACCAAGGTGAACGTATTGTTATTTGTGGACCTTCTGGATCAGGTAAATCCACTTTAATTAGATGTATTAATAGATTAGAAGTCCATCAAAAAGGTGATATAATTGTTAATGATACTGAACTTACCGGTGATTTAAAGAATTTAGAAGCCATTAGAAGTGACGTTGGTATGGTCTTTCAGTCATTTAATCTTTTTCCACATCTATCGGTTCTTGAAAATTGTACACTAGCTCCAATTTGGGTCAAAGGGTTACCAAAAAAAGAAGCAACCGAACTTGCTATGGAACTTTTGACAAGAGTTAAAATTCCAGAACAAGCATTAAAATTTCCAGGTCAACTTTCTGGAGGTCAACAACAAAGAGTTGCAATTGCTAGATCATTATGTATGCAACCTAAAATAATGTTGTTTGATGAACCTACATCTGCATTAGATCCAGAAATGATAAAAGAAGTATTAGATACTATGATTGAATTGGCTGAAACAGGTATGACAATGCTTGTTGTGACACACGAAATGGGATTTGCAAAAAAAGTTGCTGATAGTGTAATATTTATGGATGAAGGTGAAATTATTGAGCAAAATGATCCTAACAATTTCTTTAATAATCCTAAGAATGACAGGACCAAATTATTTTTAAGTCAAATTCTTAATCATTAGATTTTTTATTCAATTACCTTTAACTATTTCTTGTCCAGATGATGCCCATTCTGACCAGGAACCGTCATAAATTGTCACATCATTCTTGCCCATGCAAAAAAGTGCTATTGCTGTAACACAAGCAGAAACGCCAGATCCACACGTCGCAATTATTTCATCATTAATAGAAATTTCACTTTTAGAAAAAATTGAATTTAATTCGTCTAAAGATTTAAGGTAACCTTCCTTATTAATTAGCTCTGATGATGGAAGACTTTTTGAACTAGGAATGTGACCAGAAGACAATCCTGGTCTTGGTTCTTTAGCTTCGCCTGTAAATCTTTTATAAGACCTTGCGTCTAGAATTATGCTCTTTACATTTTTAGAAGCATTTATCATTTGATCTAAACTAACAACAAGTTCTTTTCTTTCCTTCTTAGCAACAAAATTACCTTTAGATATAGAAGTTGTCATATTTGTAACTTCACCCCCAGATTTTATCCAATTCTTTAAGCCACCATGAAGGATAGAAATATTTTCAAAACCAAAATATCTAAATAAAAACCAGGCACGTGCAGATGATAAAAATGGTGAGTTATCATAAATTACTATATCATCTTCATTGTTTAGACCAAGATCACTCATCATCTCAGAAAATAATTCTTTTGATGGTATCATGTGAGGAAGGTAATTATTAGGGTCGGCAATATTATTAATGTCAAAAAACACTGCATTATGAATATGTTTTTTATTATATTCATCTTTTGCAATTAAACCAGAATCTGGGAGGTAAAAAGTGGCATCTATAATTTTTAGATTATTTTGAGTTTTTATATTTATGCTCAAGTCTTTTGGTTCGATAAATAACTTTTTATCCATTATATGATCTCCATTTACAGCCAATGTGGAACGACTAAATCTTTACTTTTTAAGAATGTAGGATTCCAGATCTTAGATTGATACCTTTGACCAGAATCACAAAGAATAGTTACAATTGTATGACCTGGACCTAACTCTTTAGCTAGTTTAATTGCACCTGCAACATTAATTCCACTAGATCCTCCAAGAAATAATCCTTCTTCTTTTAGTAACTCAAAAATTATAGTAAGGGCTTCATTGTCATCAATTCTAAATGATAGGTCTATTGGACAATTTTCTAAGTTTTTTGTAATTCGTCCTTGTCCTATACCTTCAGTAATCGAATTTCCTTCAGATTTCATTTCACCTTTTTGATAGTAATTATATAAACCTGAACCATAAGGGTCTGACAATGCTATTTTAATATTTTTATTTTTTTCTTTTAAAAATAAGCCCGTACCTGACAAAGTACCACCCGTACCAACAGCGCAAGTAAAAGCATCTACTTTACCATCTGTTTGCTCCCATATTTCGGGACCTGTAGAATTATAATGAGACATTTGATTTGCAATATTATCAAATTGGTTGGCCCAAAGAACACTATTTTCACTGGTTTCTCTTAATGTTTTTGCAATTTCTTCTGATTGCCTTATGTAATTACCTGGATTTGAATAGGGTAGAGCAGGTACAAGTCTAAGTTCACAACCTATTAATCTTAATGCATCTTTCTTTTCTTGGCTTTGAGTTTCTGGCATAACTATTAAAGTTTTATAACCTAATGAATTTCCAACAAGGCCTAGTCCAATTCCTGTGTTACCTGCTGTTCCTTCAACAATGGTTCCACCTGGCAATAAAGTTTTATTTGTAATTGCATCTAAAACAATACCTTTTGCTGCTCTATCTTTAATAGATGATCCTGGATTAAGAAATTCTGCTTTTCCATAAATTTCACAACCAGTGAGATCACTTGCTTTTTTTAATTTAATTAAAGGAGTATTCCCAATGGCATCTATAAAGTTTTCTTTTATTACTTTTTTCATAAATTTTACTTACTAATTTCCTGATTTTGTTTATACAACGTTATTATATTTTTTTAATTATAACTATATAAACTTGTATAAAATAATTAATTTAATTTTTTTTAAATTTAAAGAAAAGTAAAAATGATAAATTTTAAAAACATATCTTTCTCAATCGGTGGTGTTCTTCTTTTTGATGATACTTCTGCCTTTGTTCCAACAGGTCATAAAGTTGGAATAGTTGGAAGAAATGGTGCAGGTAAAACTACATTATTTAAATTAATTTTAAAGGAATTTGTCATTGATGGTGGTAGTATTGAAATACCAAGAACCTTCAGTGTTGGAGCTGTTGAACAGGAGGCTCCTTCAACTAACGAAACGCTTCTTGAAACAGTTTTAGCATCGGACTTAGAGAGAACTAAATTATTAAATGACGCTGAAACGGAAACTGACCCAAATAAAATTGCTGAAATACATATTAGATTAGCAGATATTGATGCGTACTCCGCAGATGCTAGAGCTTCTTTTATTTTAAGCGGACTTGGTTTTAGTGTAGATGATCAAAATAGTCCATGCTCTAGTTTTTCAGGGGGGTGGAGGATGAGAGTCGCATTAGCCAGTGTTTTATTCTCTAATCCTGACTTATTGCTTTTGGATGAGCCAACTAACTATTTAGATTTTGAAGGTACTGTTTGGTTAGAAAATTATTTGCATAAATTTAAGAATACAGTTTTGGTCATATCACATGATAGAAACTTACTTAATAAATCAGTAAACGGTATTCTTCATTTATCTAATAAAACATTAAAATTCTATTCAGGTAACTATGATAGTTTTGATAACGAAAGAAGGATACAATTAGAACAAAAAGTTTCACTTAAAACTAAACAAGATGCCCAAAGAGCTCATATTCAAAGTTTTGTTGATCGTTTCAAAGCAAAGGCATCTAAAGCTAAACAAGCTCAATCTAGGATTAAAATTTTAGAAAAAATGAAACCTATTGTTATTGAAGAAGATCAAAAAATTCCTAAATTTAAATTTGATGAAGCTATTAAATTTGCTCCACCTTTAATAACATTAGATCAAGCGTCAGTGGGATATAATGACGTGCCTGTTTTAAAAAATCTTAATTTACAAATAAATCCTGATGATAGAATTGGTCTTTTAGGTGTTAATGGTGAAGGAAAATCTACTTTTTCTAAATTAATAGCTAAAAAAATAAAATTAATGAACGGCTCTTTTCAAATACCTCCAAAATTAAAAATTGGTTACTTTGCTCAACATCAATTAGATGAATTAAGAGAAAATGAATCTCCATTTCAACATGTGTCGTTAAAATTACCAACTGAAATACCATCTAAAGTAAGAGCTAGGCTTGGTTCAGCAGGCTTTAGTTCAGATATAATGGATTTAGAAGTAAAGAGATTATCTGGTGGGCAAAAAGCTAGATTGTTACTTCTATTAGTCGTAATTGAAAAACCAGATTTATTAATTTTAGATGAACCTACCAACCATTTAGATATAGAAAGTAGGGAAGCCTTAATTATGGCTTTGAATGAATACACAGGCTCTTTGATTTTAGTTAGTCATGATGCTTTTTTAGTAGAAAGATTAGTTGATAGATTACTTATTGTAAAAGATGGCAACGTATTAGAATTTAACGGTGATATTCATGAATACAGAAAATTAGTATTGAGTAATAATAACTCAAAGAAAAATAAAAAAAGTAATGTTTTATCAACTGGCGTAAAAAAACAAGATAATGATAATTTATCATTGTCTGATTTACAAAAAAAATTAAAAATTTGTGAAAAAAATATTACTGATTATGAGAAAAAAAAATCATCTTTACAAACTTCCATTTTAGACAAAGACTTTTATACTTCTAAAAATGATAAAGAAATTCAAGAAGTTAATAATCAATTAAAGATCATTTTAAGTCTGATTTTAGAAGAAGAAAAAAACTGGGAAGAAATTACAGATAATATTGAAATAAAAAAATCCTAATATTATTTAAATTAAATTTGATTGCAAAAATAAGAAAAAATAAATTAGAAATTAATTAAGTATAATGATTACAACTGAAATTTATATTGGTCTTTTTCTTTCATCATTTTTATCAGCAACTATTCTTCCAGGACAGTCTGAAATAGCTTTAACTAGTTTAATTATATTAAATAATCATTCCTTAAGTTTTTTAGTTTTTATTGCTAGTTTAGGTAATATACTTGGATCTTTATTCAATTGGTTTATTGGATGTAAATTAGAAAGATTTAAGAAAAAAAAATGGTTTCCTGTAACAGATTTACAATTAAAAAAAGCCTCAAATTGGTATCATAAATATGGTAAATGGACCCTGCTTTTAAGTTGGGTTCCTTTTGTTGGAGATCCATTAACAATTGTCGCAGGTATATTTCGTGTACCTATAATGTATTTTATTTTGATTGTTTCCTTTGCTAAAACCATGCGATATATATTTATAGCTTGTATTGCATTAAATTTCATTTAACTTCCTTTAAATTTATTCCAATTATTAAACTAAAAATCTTACCCTAAAGATTAAATCAGTAATTAAAGAGTATGTTTGATAAAAGGATAAATAGTGTCTAATTTATTATATAATATTCTCGCTAGCTTATTTGAATATTTTTAAAGGCTCTTATAATATATTTCAAATATTATTCTTATTTATTATCTAGACATAATATTAAATTTCTATTTAGTTAGATAAAATTACTAATATAAAGATGAAATGGCTCCCCGGGACGGATTCGAACCGCCGGCCAGACGATTAACAGTCGTCTGCTCTACCGCTGAGCTACCGGGGAATATAATATATTTCTATCACAATAATTTCTAGATGCAAGCTAAACACTATTAAAATTAAAAATTACTTAGTATTAATTATAATTTTAGCAATATTTTTAATATCATCATTATTTAGAGTAGTTGCTTGTAATTCTCTAATTACTTTACGATCATTTTTAATAGTGTTAGATGAATAAGATGAGTCATAATGATTTTCTAAAAAACTTTTAGTTAATTCAAACCATTTTTTTTCATCAATAAGTTTTTCCCAACTATCTATTAAATTATTACTTAATCTGGTTTTAAGACCTTTGATCATAGGCTTTATTAAAATTGGATTTTTACACATATATTGATAGTCATCTATTAAAAATTTAGCCCTTGTATTTACGTCTGCAACAACTTCAATTCTTTTTGATAAAATCATATTTGACCATATAGATTTTGGAATATGAACATTTCCAACTTTACTACTCTCGGCTTCTATAAATATATTTTTTTTTAAATTTAATTTATTTATTTCATAAAATAATAAACTTTCAAAAAACTTCTGAGATGGTTGCTTTAAATTAGGTATTGCTCCTAATAAGGAACCTTTATGTCTTGCTAAACCTTCTAAATCAAGAATCTGTGCACCTTGATCTCTAATGCTATGTAAAATTTTAGTTTTAGCAGATCCAGTTTTTCCACTAATAAGAATGATTTTTAGTTTCATACCTATATTATCTAAATATTTTATAATATCATTTCTATATTCTTTATAACCACCACTAAGTTGATATGTTCGCCAACCAACTTCAGATAAAACAATTGAAAAAGCTTTGGATCTTTGTCCACCCCTCCAGCAATAAATTAAAGGCTTCCATGAACCTTTTTTTTCTAAAAATTCTTTCTCTATATGAAAAGCAATATTTTTTGCTGATAGGGAAGATCCAATTATCTTAGCTTTAAAGCTACTTATTTGTTTATAAATTGTACCAACTTTTTGTCTTTCATCATCATATAAAATTGGGCAATTAATAGCACCTACAATATGGTCTATTTCAAATTCAGAAGGTGATCTAACGTCAATAATAGTATCGTATTTTTTACTATTCCATCTTTTAATTTTTTTATGTTTTGGCATCTATATACTTTATTCAATTTTTATTTTGTTTTTAATATTATTTACAAATCCAATAACTGAGCATTCAATTTTATGTTGTTTTAAAACTTTAAATGTTTCTATTTTATTTTGTTTGCAAATAATGAATGCTAATCCTCCAACAGTTTGAGGGTCATAAATAATTTCATCTATTAATTTTTTATCATTCTCATATATTATATTTTTATTAGCAGCTTCAAAGTTAGAATTAAATAAGGAAGATTTAACACCTTTTTCTAAAGCTTTTTTTACTCCTTTATAAATTGGAATTTTATCAATATTTAATGTTAACCCTGTATTATTTGAATCTCTTTGAATTAAGTTCAATAGGTGATTAGCTAAACCAAAACCTGTTATGTCTGTCATTGATAATATTGTTAATTTTTCAATAATCTTAGCAAATTTTGTATTCCCTTCTATCATTTGACTAATAACATCAATTTGATAATGACTATCTATAAAATTGTTATTTATTCCAGCAAATATTAACCCTGATCCAATTTTCCCTGTCAAAACAAGAATGTCTCCTGGTTTAATTTTGGTGGTCACTTTACTAGAAATATTTTTTTTCTCTCCAGTAACAGAAAACCCTATAACAGGATCAGCATCATTTCCTATCATAGTATGACCGCCATTTAGAACGCACTCGTTACTTTCAAATATACTTTGGGCTCCCAACGATACTTGTCTTAAATCTCTAGAATTTATTTCTGGTTTACTTAGAGGTAATTGAAGTATCATTTGAGCAGATATTGCTTTTGATTTAACTGCATATATATCACTTAATGAATGATTAGCAGATATCTTACCAAGTAAAAAAGGGTCAGTTATTATAGCATTAATCATATCAATAGTTTGAAATAATGACGGATGTTGAGGAATAGAAGAGGCATCTTCAGATGAGAAAGTTAAGTTTTTGGGCAAAGATTTTTTAAGAGCATTAAAAGGTACTTTTGCAGCGCAGCCTTTACATTGCATTTGAATTTCATCATTTAGAATAAAAATAGAATTTTTTGTTATTTTATTTAAAAAATATAAAATTATTTTTTTAAGTTTAGAATACAAAGTAATATTTTCAAAATTATTGAATTTTTTAATAAATCTTTTATCAATATATTTCTTTAGATGATGATTGATCTTTAAACAATTAGATAAACTATATTTAGAAGCTATTGCATATCCATTCGCCAAGCCTATTAAAGCTAAATAATTCTTATCAAATTTATAAAAATACATAGGCTTATTTAAAATAAATCGTTTAATACTCTTTGCAAGATGTTTGCCAGCTCTGACAGCATAAACACCAGCTTTATCTAGATTCATTTTATTAAAATCTATAATATCGCCAGCTGCAAAAATAAATTCAAAGTTTGTTTGGAAAGATTTATTCACTTTTATAAAACCTTTCTCATTTAAGTTAATATCAGTGTTTTGCAACCATTCAGGAGCCATGGCATTCGTTGATAAAATGCATTTATCAACTTTTATACTTTTATTATCGCTAGTTATAAGTCCATATTTAGTAATTTCTAATACATATTTTTTCTCAATTACGTTAATATTCGCATTATCTAGCGAGCTATGAGTTAAAGTTTGTGTTTTTTTAGAAAAAGATTTTAATAAACCACTTTCTCCAGTGACTATAGTAATTTTTAAAGTAGATTTTTTGTTTTTAAAACGCTTTCTTAAAGCTAAAGCTAACTCAACAGCACCTGCACCTCCTCCAATAAATGCAATGGAATTATAATTATCCACTTCTTTTAAGAAATTTGATGCCAATTTAGAAATTGGTTTAACAGGTAAAGAATATTTTTTTGCACCTTTTATTCTACTAAAATCACTTTGTATACCAGAGTTAATAGATAAAAAATCATATGATAGAGAAGGTCTTTTTTTAAGATAAACTTTTTTATTTTTCCCTGAAATATTGATGACTTCTGAATGTATAAATCGAATATTTAATTTCATAGAAAGCTTATATAAATCAATGTGAGCTTCTCTCCAAGAATATATCCCTTCAATATAACCAGGTATCATTCCAGAATACGGTGTATCTAATTCATTGCTGATTAGAGTAATTCTTGTGTTAGGAATAGGTTTTTTCCCATATTCCATCATCAACATTAAATGTGCATGACCACCTCCAATTAAGATAAGGTCATTTTTAATTATTGTATTCTCAGATTTAAGCATTTAAATCATTATATCTAATAAATATGGAGGCCCGAAGCGGAATCGAACCGCTGTACGCGGCTTTGCAGGCCGCTGCATCACCACTCTGCCATCGGGCCAATAAATGGTTATTACTATCTCTATAACTTTAGATTCATTTACAAGCAAATAAAAAAAAATGTTCTATTTTTAAAAGTATCCAAATTATTACATTTTCATATTTTATTCTTTTTAAATTAACATATTTATATAACATCTTTACTAGAAATAACTTTCCAATTTTCTTATAAATGCTATTTAATAATCTTATAAATTAATTTAATCAAAATGGAGTTATAATGAATTTTATTTTCAATATAACAAAAAATTTAAAATATTTAATTACAATTATTTTTTTAATTAATATTTCTTCTTATTCTTATGCAAAATCTAATGATTTAACTTTTGAAAACTCTATCACTCAAGCTATAAAAAATAGTATGGAAATTAAAGCTGAAAGGTATCGTTTAGCTGCTATCAAGCACTCTTTAGGAGAATCTTACTCTTCCAAAGATTGGTCAAGTTCTTTAACTACTATTTTAAATTCATCAAATAAACAAACTGGATCTCAAAGTTCTTATGTTCAAAATGAAGTGACAACTGCAACTCTTTCTTTAAGCAAAAATTTATTGGATGGTGGTAAAGAATATGAAACAAGAATAATAGCTAAAGAGAATATAAAGTTACAGACGACTAAAGTTAAAGTTGTACGACAAAATGTTTTACTTAAATCTATTAAGTCATATTTAGATATCTATTCAAGCCAATCAGTTTTAAAGTTAAGAAAGACAAGTCTGGATAGATTTCGAGAATACGTTGATGCGGCTAATTTAAAACTTGCTGCCGGAACAGTTACACCAACAGTTGTCGCTGAAGCTAAGGCAAAATTAGCTAAAGCAAGTTATGAGTTAATATTAGCTGAAGGAAATCGTAATAACGCTTTTTCATCATTTGAAAGTATAACAAAAATTAAAAAAATACCTTTTGATTTAGTTTTGCCTAAAATCAAGTTTGATTTTCCTAAGACAAAAGAAGAAGTAGTCAAAATATCAAGTCTAAATAACCCTTTAATAATCATTGCTCAATTGACTAAGTCAATTGCACAAAAAAATATAGAATTAAAAAAAACAGATAATAGAGCATCTTTAAATTTAAGATTTGAGTTAAAAGATAATCAATCAACGGCTATATCTTCTTCAACAGATTATAATAGTTACGGTGCTTATCTTACTTTTAGTTCACCTCTCTTCTATAATAGCTCGTCAACCTCTTCATTATATAGATTAGAAAAATTAGCTCTAGCATCATCAATAGATTTAGCCGAAAAATATAGAGAAGTTGAGCTAAGTGCAATCTCTTCTCTACAAAGTTATAAAACTTCTATTGCGAAAACTTTTGCTTTACAAAGCCAAAAAAACTCATCTTTATTAGCTCTTAATGGTATTAAAAAAGAAGCTAAATATGGAATAAGAACTATCCTTGATGTCCTCGATGCTGAAGTTGACTTTCTTAATGCTTCAGCAAATTTAATTAAGAGCCAAACTGAACAAATTTATAATTTATTTTCTATAAAAGCCATTTTAGGAAATTTATCTATTCAAGATATTAATAGTAATTATAAAGTAGATGATAAAATTAAAGAGAATAATACTAAATTTAATGTGTTAAATTCAAAAATATTTAATTAAACTTTAAAATGATGGATAACATAGCGTTATGATGGATAAAAGATTTGATTCCAAATCAATCGAAAAAAAATGGTATAAAAAATGGTTGGAAAGCGGGGCGTTTGCATCAGACAATAAATCATCAAAGTTACCTTATGTTATAATGATGCCTCCACCAAATGTAACAGGATCTTTACATATTGGTCACGCTTTAACATTTACCATACAAGATATTCTTATAAGATTTCATAGAATGCTCGGGTATGACGTTCTTTGGCAACCTGGAACTGATCATGCTGGTATTGCTACGCAGATGGTTGTTGAAAGAGAATTAGCAAAATCTGATATGACTCGTCATTCACTTGGAAGAGAAAAATTCATAGAAAAAGTTTGGGAATGGAAAGAGCATTCTGGAGGAGAGATAACAAAACAATTAAGAGCTTTAGGTGCTTCCCCTGATTGGGAAAAAGAACGTTTTACTATGGATGA
>CAZWGZ010000033.1:0-13652 GCA_964633395.1 uncultured Rhodobacterales bacterium | reverse complement strand
GGATAAGTTAGAGCCTGCACTAAATAAGTAGGTAGAGTAAATATTATTACTCTACCTTTATTTTTTTACCAGGGTTGTATAGCATCTTTTAATTGTTTGTAACCTTCAATAAATCCAGGCCTTTCATTAGTATATATTTTGTCAAAAACTTGAAGAACGTTATCAAGCCAATGTTTTAATTCCTTGTTATTAGGATTTGCATCTAAGTAAGCGTCTCTAATTAAAACAAAATGAATTCTTGGATCATAAGGTTTTTTTGATCCACCCATTGATTCATCTCCATCTAGAAGTCTTAGTAACATTGCATCAGCAGAGCCTAGGGTCTGTTCATGAATTGGAGGGCCATCTTTTCTATACATCACTGATGTCATATCTCTTCCATTACCTGTTGAGTATCCCATTGATTTCCATAATGAATCAATAGTTATGTCACTATTAGTATGATTTAAAACTTTTTGACCAAAAGCTCTAAGTGGATCTGAAATATCAGCTAACAAATCTGTTAGTCGATCTCCATCTAAGTCAGTAGCTAATATAACGCATTCTTGGTTCTCTATTAAATCCCATATTAATAAACCATAATTTGTATCAGCTATATGTTGCTCTATTCTGCCAGACCAATTTTCCATCCCATGTTTAAAGTCCTTAGGAAGAAGAGATATAATTTTATCAATATTTTCTTTATGCTCTTCGTAAGCATTAACTGCCCATTTGCGTCCAATTTCAAATTTAGTATCTTTAAGTAGCCAAATAAGTAATCCTGCATTTATTCCATCTTCCATTGCTTGTGTTGGTTTAAAAGCCACTCTACCTAATTTGCCTGTATCATTAATCATTTTTAAAAATAAACGACATGCGTAAGCCATTTGTATTCCCGGAGTATTCATTTCAGTATGAACAATTCCAGTTTCCTTATTTACTGTAAATTTTGATTTATCTTGGGAATATGGAAGGCAAGGCATACATCTTACTACTGTAATAGGTCCATAAGGTCGGACATTACAATAAACACCAGCTTGTGTTCTTAGTGGAGCATTTCCTGACTTACCCATGACAACAACTTTATTTCCTAACTCATCATTTACATATGCGTCACCGGCCGTAGACCACTTTATTGAAGTGTTTTGCATATTACCAAACCAACTCAATGATTCTAACTTTGTATCATGTCTAATTTGAGACCACATAGGAACCGCATAAAAAGGAAGGTTTAAAACATCTGCAGCTGCTATTGTACCTAATAATGCATAAGCGTCTGTAAGTGAATGACAAACAGGATTAATTGATTGACCATGTTTACCTCCTTTCCATACTATAGCGTTTGGATACCCTTTTGGCCTTACATCTGTTTCTGAATAAAGATTATTAAGAAGGGTTTTTAAATCACCACCTTGAGATTCTGTTTTAGCAATTTGCATTAAATCTAACATTTTTTTTCCTTAATTTTTTAAAATACGAGTTAACTAGATACAAAAACATAAAATTGTTTTAAAATAATTTAATTATTTCTAGCTAAATATATTAATTAATCAAATTTTAAATATTATTTAAAAATTTTTTTAATAATTCAATATCTTTGATTTCTTCAAAATGATTTAAATTTTTTGAACTCATAAAACCTTGATTTATAATATTTTTGATTAGGGCAATTAGAGGATTCCAATAACCATTAAAGTTTATTATCCCTATACTTTTATTTTTAATTAAATTTAACTGACACCAAGTTAAAACTTCAAAGCATTCGTCCAATGTCCCAATTCCACCAGGTAAAACTAAAAAAGCCTCTGATTTATTATACATCAGTTGCTTGCGATCATGCATTGTTTTAGTGATTATCAATTTTGTATTAAATTTATTAGGTAATTTTGTATTAATATTATCTTCTTTTATAAAAAAATCTGGGATTATTCCTGTTGTTTTAGCGCCATAACGAATGCTCGAGCTAGCAACTAAACCCATCATACCACTTTCTCCTCCTCCAAAAACTAAATCAAAATTATTTTCTGCAATAGTTTGTCCTACGAGATTGGCTAAGTCTTCATTAGCTTTTTCTTTTCCAGATACTGAGCCGCCAAAAACACAAATATTTTTTTTCAATTTTAACCTAACTTAAGAATTTATTTTTTAAAAAATGATATCTAATTATATATATTTATTTTAAGATATATTATATTTTTTTCTAAATATAGCTAAGGTTTTTTTATGGGGTTTTCAAAAGTCGTATATTTTCTTTTTGGTGGTGGTGTATTAGCTATTATTGCAATAATAATTGCATTGTATCAGCCTGCAATAATAGAAGAAAAAGAGATAGTTGTACCTCTAGTTAAAGAATTGATTGATGCTAAGCCTATTGAGACTAAACCCTCTAGAAAACAATCTGGTGAAATAATTAAATTAGAAGTAATTAGAGTTAGACCAGATGGAAGTTTAGTAATAGCAGGAAAAGGGCTGCCTAATTCTAAAGTCGAAATAATTTCAGGGTCTACAGTAATTGCTACTACAACAAGTGATAAAATCGGTGAATTTGTTGCAGTTCCAGATAAACAGTTAAAAAGTGGAGAACATTTGTTAGCTTTTCGTCAGATCACCAAAGATGGAAAAATAACTATTGCCAATGAAGCCGTAGCTATAAAAGTTACTGGAGAGGAAAAAGATATTCCTATAGTGGCAATCATTGATAGCGAAGGTAAATTGGGAGCAAGAGTAATACAGGCTCCTGGTTTAATGGAAACTAAAGTTGAAAATAATATTAATCGGGAAGAGGGATCAATAGTAAAAACAAATCCATTAATTTCAATTTTAGCTATTACTTATGATGCAAAAGTAGGTCAATTAATTTTATCTGGAATAGCATATGGAGGAATTCAAATAAATGCTGGCTTTTCTGGAAAAGAAACATCTTCAACAAAAATTTTAAATAATAAGTGGTCTTTAACAATACCAGGCAAGTTAATATCAGGAAAACAAAAAGTTTCTGCAGTTCTTATTGGAAAAGCTGGAAAAATTCTAAGTAAAAACTCAATAAATATTTCTGGAAAAACAATGCAAAATGCAAATGGAAATACTTTCATAATTGTACAAAAAGGTGACGCATTGTGGAACATAGCCTATAATAGATTAGGATTAGGTGAACGTTACATAGATATAGTTGAGCTAAATAAAGAAAAAATTACTGATCCCAACTTAATTTATCCTAAACAATTATTTGTTATCCCAAGTCAAAACAAAGATTAAAGATATTTAAAAAAATGATTGATAAGAAAATCAATAATTATTTAAACCCATATTTATTTTATGTAGCCAAAATACTATGTAAATTTAATATATCAGCAAACTTTATTACTTTAATTGGATCTATTTTTGGTTTTTTTTGTTTCTTTTTTATTATTAAAAGTAATTTTATACTAGCTTTTCTTTTTCTTTTTTTAAATAGATTATTTGACGGATTAGACGGTGCAATAGCAAGATTAGTTGGCGAAACAGATCTTGGTGCTTTTTATGATATTATATCAGATTTTATTTTTTATTGTTTATTCCCCATAGCCTTCATTTTTATTAATATTGATAACGCTTATTCAATTTGCTTTCTATTATTGAGTTTTGTTGCTACTCAATCAACATTCTTAGCTTCAGCTTGGCTTTTAGAAAAAAATAAAATATTTATATCAAAAAAAAATACAAAATCCTTTTTTTATATTGGTGGTATTACTGAAGGTTTTGAAACAATAATATGTTTTTCATTAATGTTACTTTTTAACAATTTTATTGATTTAATTTCTTATTGTTTTGGAACTTTATGCTGGATTACTTTTATTTTTCGTGTTTTCTATATTAGAAAAATCCTTATAACTTAATTTATTTTTAATAAATCTTGTAAAGTTAATTATTTAAATGCTAATAATCAAATGTATATTTAGCTTAACTTAGGTTATCAAATAATGAATGATATTAAAAATAAACTTACACAAGAACAATATCGAATAACACAGGAACATGGAACTGAACCGGCTTTTTCAGGGGCATATTGGAATAAAAAAGATACTGGAAATTACTCTTGTATTTGTTGTAATACTAAATTATTTTCGAGCCACACTAAATATGATTCTAACTCCGGTTGGCCTGCATTTTATGAGCCTTTTTCTGACAAAGTTATTGGTTCATCTGAAGATAAATCTTTATTTATGGAAAGAACTGAAGTTCATTGTTTAAATTGCAAAGCTCATTTAGGACATGTTTTTAATGATGGCCCTAAACCAACAGGCTTGCGTTACTGTATAAACTCTGCATCATTAAGCTTTAATAATATAGAAAAAGAATAGTTAAATGCTTGGATCAACAAAAATTTATGGTTGTTTAGCTGATCCAATTGAGCATGTTAAGGCACCAACAATTTTTACATCTATTTTCAATAAAAAAAAAATAGATGCTGTAATGATACCTATCCATGTTTCTAAAGATAATTTGAGTGAAGTTATAAGTTCTTTAAAATTAATTAAAAATTTTCATGGATTAACAATAACTATACCCCATAAAACTGATATTGTAACATATTGTGATTTTCTAGAACCTGATGCAGATAAAACTAAAGCGGTTAATTGGATTAAATTTGATAAAAACCGAAAATTAATAGGAAATAATTTTGATGGCAAAGGCTTTGTTAATGGTTTTCTTGAACAAAAGCATTCTTTGATCAATAAATCTGTATGTTTATTTGGTACTGGTGGTGCAGGTGTTGCCATTGCTTATGCTTTGGCAAATGAAAATCTTAAAAAATTAACATTTATTAACCGTGATATTAATAAAGCAAATAATCTTAAGAGTAATATCAATAAAATATATTCTAATTTACATATTCAAGTTTTATCTAATTCTAATTATGAGTTGGATGATTTTGATCTTGTTATTAACGCTACTAGTTTGGGGTTAAAAAATAATGATAAATTACCCTTTGATGTTAATAAGACTAGATTAGACTGTATTATTGCTGATATCATAATGAATCCAAGTGATACAGAATTATTAAAGCAAGCTAAATATATGGGTCGCACTATTCATTACGGTAAATATATGATAGAAAGTCAGATTGAATTAGTAGGAAATTTTTTAAATATTTGGTAATATAAAATAGGATTTAGTATGGAAAAAAAATCAGTTTGGGATCAAGAAAAATTAGATAAACTAAGACACTTCTGGTTAGAAGGTTTGCCAATAACCAAAATTGGTATTGAACTAAATGTTTCAAGAAACGCGATCGCTGGAAAAGCTCATAGATTAGGTTTGCCAAAAAGAAATTCACCTATTTCTAAACTGGGAGAACCTAGAACAAGTCATAAAAAAACGGTTCCTGAAGTTAATGAAAAGGAATTGCCTTTAAAACTGTTATTAAGAGATGTTGAGTGGTCAAGGAATGCTTGCTGTTGGCCATTAGGTGATCCTAAGCTTCCAGGCTTTAAATTCTGTGGTACATCAATAATACCTGGTAGACCTTATTGTGAAGATCATTCTATTTTAGCTTATACGAATACTAGAGAAAGTTAGAAAATGTATTATGAGTGTCGTAGCTAAAAAAAGAGAAAATTACAAACCATTATTATGGAATCCAATTAATATATTATTAGATTTTCAGATTCATAAAAATCATACATTTGTAAAATCTAATATTTTATTTGAAAAAAATAATCAAAAAAATACTAAAAATTTTTTATTAGAATCTTCTATAGAACTAAATGGAATTGATCTAGAGACTATTAATTTACAAATTTCTATAGATAATAAACCTTTTTATAACTTTGATATAAAAACAATATTTATAAATGATGAATTAATTTCAATACCTATTCCTAATGACGCAGTCACAGTTAGAATTTTATCAAAAGTTAAACTGTATCCTTCAGATAATTTTTCTTTAGAAGGGTTATATGAATCTAATCAAATGTTGTGTACTCAATGTGAGCCAGAAGGATTTAGAAAAATCACTTGGTTTCCTGATCGTCCAGATTGCTTGAGTATATTTAAAGTCAATATTGAAGCACCAATTTCATTTAATACAATGTTATCTAATGGCAATTTAATTGATGAAGGCATAATAAAAGACTACAACGATAAATCTGTTAGACATTTTAAAACTTGGAATGATCCTTTTCCTAAACCCTCGTATCTTTTTGCTTTAGTTGTGGGTAATTTAGAAGTAACTTCATCCACCTTTACAACCTTTTCTAATAAAATAATTAATCTTGAGATTTATACAGAAATTGGAAATAAACACTTAACTGGGTATGCTATGAAAAGCTTAAAAAAAGCTATGGATTGGGATGAAAGAAAATATGGATTAGAGTATGATCTTGAATGCTTTATGATTGTGGCTGTAAGTCATTTTAACATGGGAGCAATGGAAAATAAAGGTTTGAATATATTTAACTCAAAATTCATCTTAGCTGATTTAAATAGTGCTACAGATTATGATTTGCAAAATATAGAAGCTATAGTTGCTCATGAATATTTTCATAATTGGACTGGGAATAGAGTTACTTGTAGAGATTGGTTCCAATTAACTCTTAAAGAGGGGTTAACTGTCTTCAGAGATCAAGAGTTTTCAGCTGACATGAATGATAGAGGTGTTAAAAGGATTGAAGATGTAATTCTTCTTCGTTCCATTCAGTTTCCAGAAGATGCTGGATCAAATAAACATCCAATTAGACCAGATGAATATATGGAAATAAATAATTTCTATACTCCTACTGTTTATGAAAAGGGAGCTGAAGTTATCAGGATGATCTATAATTATCTTGGAGAAAAACTTTATAGAAAAGGTATGGATGTTTATTTTAATAAGTTCGATGGAAAAGCAGTTACTTGTGAAGATTTTTTAAAAGCATTAGAATTGGGATCTAACTTAAATCTTGATCTATTTAAAGAATGGTACAGTCAAGCAGGAACACCAACATTGAATATTAAAAGGGTTGCTCATAATAATAAAATTGTTTTTGACTTATATCAGACTGTTAATGAACAAAAAAGTTATTTGCCTATACCTATTGCGATATCATTAATAGATAAAAAAGGTGATTTAGTTGAATTCAGCATCAATAATTCAAAAAATGAATATGAGCATGTTTATTTGCTATCAAAAAGTAATGATAAGATAGAAATATCATGTCATGAAGATGCAGTGGTTCCATCTTTGCTGAGAGGGTTTTCTGCCCCAGTAAATATAAAAACAGATCTTACTATAATAGAATACCTTCATATACTTAAACACGATAATGATTCTTTTAATAAATGGGAAGCTATTCAAAATTTATATTTGAGTTGTCTTGAAAATGAAGAAAATATAAGTTTAATTACCTCAATATTAAGTGAATTTTTGAATAAAAAAATAATTAGTTTATCACTTATTGCATATTTATTAGAATTGCCTTCTAAGACTGTCATAGAAAATTTATCTAATGTTTCAGATCCTATTGATGTTTATAATGTAAGAAGAAATTTAATTAAAAAAATTGGCCTAAGTTTACAGAGTGTTTTTGAAAAAACTTCCTCTAACCTTATGAAAAACGATATTAACCAAACTAATAAAACAGGAGAAAGATTATTATTAGGTAAAATTTTAAATTTTCTTGTATTAATTCAAAGTAATATAGGAATTAAACTAGCTGAAAAGATAAGTTTAAGTGATAATATGACATTGTCTTCAATTGGATTGAAATCTTTATGCCAGGGTGACAGTGAAAATTCTTTAAAATATTTGAATAATTTTTATTCAAAATGGAAAAGTAATAGCTTGGTATTAGAGAAGTGGTTTGAGATGATGTCTACACTTAATATAGATGGTGAAGGTTTGAAGCTTATAAAAAAACTGTTATTTCATAAAGCATTTGATTATAAGAATCCAAATAAATTAAGATCTGTATTGGGAAGTTTTCAAAGAGAAAATACTTTATTATTTCATGCCAATGATTCTTCAGGTTATAATTTTGTTTCTGATCAGATAATATTAATAGATATAAAAAATCCACAAGCTGCAGCAAGACTTATCTTACCATTAACTAGGTTTAATAATTATAATGAAATTAGAAAAGGAAAGATGAAACAAGCCTTATATAAAATTTACAACAAAAACAGTCTTTCATCTGATTTATCAGAGATAATAGCTAAAGCTTTAAAGTAAATATTTATTTATTTATTAGAAATGATGGTATATTACCACTTTCTTTAAAATTCACAAAATTTTCTATTGGAGGAAATTCTGTTTTAATCTTATTAAATTTTATTACATCTTGTTTTTCAGATTTTTTTTCTTCTGTAATGTTTGTTTGTTTGTGTTGTACTTTATTAGAACTGTTATCAAAATTATAAATATTAATTTTCTTTTTTATTAATTTTTCTATCATGAGAATACTTTTTTCGTCAATATCATCATAAAGTGTGAAAGCTTTTCCAGAAAGTCCTGCTCGACCAGTTCTACCTATTCTATGCACATAGTCTTCAGGGTTATTAGGGACATCATAATTAAATACATGGCTGAGACCTGCTACATCTAAACCTCTTGCGGCTACATCTGAAGCAACAAGAATATCAGCTAAACCGTTTTTAAATTCCTCTAATGAGTTAATTCTTGAACTTTGATTCATGTCACCATGAAGGCAAACTGTTTTAAACTTATGATTTTTTAAAAATGTATTTACTTTATTGATATCTATTTTTTTATTACAAAAAATTACAGCATTTTTTATTTTTTCTATATTTAAAATTCTTTCTAGTTTATTTAATTTTTCTTTTTTTGTTGTTTTAATTAAAAAGCTTTCTATGCCTATTGCAGTACTTGAGCTTGGACTTACAGTTATTTCTTTAGGGTTAATTAAAAAATTTTCTCCAATATGCCTTATTTCTTGAGACAAAGTTGCTGAAAAAAATAAAGTTTGTCTTATTTTTGGGAGTAGTTTTGTAATTTTTTCAATATCAGGTATAAATCCCATATCTAACATTCGATCTGCTTCATCAATAACAAGTATTTTAACATCTTTTAAAATTATTTTTCCTCGTTCAACATGATCTAAAAGTCTTCCTGGTGTAGCTACAAGGACATCCACTCCTTTTGCAAGTTTACTATCTTGTTCACTAAATGAAACTCCACCAATTAACAATGCCATTTGTAGCTTAAGGTACTTATTAAATAATTTAAAATCTTCAGATACTTGCATCGCAAGTTCTCTTGTAGGAGCTAATATTAAAGATCTAGGCATTCTCGATTTAGATTGTCCAGTACTTAAAATTTCAACTAAAGGCAGCATAAACGAAGCAGTTTTCCCTGTTCCTGTTTGAGCACATCCTAATATATCTCTACCCATTAATACCTGGGGTATAGCTTGTTTTTGAATTTCTGAAGGATTCTCATAGCCTACTTCTTCAATAGACTTTAAAATTTCTTCACTTAAACCTAAAGTTTTAAAGCTCACACATATTCCTCAACTTCATAAGATAATAGACTGTCAATACTTTATTATAAATAAATGTCAATGAAAACTAATGCATTAAATATCATAATTATCTATTAAATCGGCATTCTCTTGAATATATTTAAATCTTAGTTCTGGTTTTTTTCCCATTAAAATATTTACTAATTCATCAACTAATCTTCTCTGATCTGCTTCATTTATATCTCTTTTAGGAACAGTAACTTTAAGAAGTGTTCTTGATTTAGGGTCCATTGTAGTTTCTTTTAATTGAGAAGGTGGCATCTCTCCTAAACCTTTAAAGCGACTAACAAAACCTTTTCCAGAAAATTTTTCCTTTATTATTTTATTTTTTAAGTCTTCTGTTTGTGCATAAAATGATTTTTCTCCATGAGTTACTCTATATAAAGGTGGTTGAGCAATATATAGATTGCCATTTTCTATAATTTGAGAAAAATTATTATAAAAAAAAGTTAAAAGTAAGGCTGCAATATGAGCACCATCAACATCTGCATCAGTCATTATTATTATTTTATTGTAACGTAAATTATCTATATTTTGTGAAGAGTTATTATTTAAACCTAATGCTTGTTTTAGATCATTTATTTCTTGATTTTGAAGCATTTTCTCACTTGACGCGCTTGCTACGTTTAATATTTTTCCTTTTAATGGAAGTACAGCTTGTGTTTTTCTATTTCTAGCTTGTTTTGCTGATCCTCCTGCACTATCTCCTTCTACTATGAAAAGTTCAGTTTCTTCAAAGCTATTACTTGAGCAATCAGATAGTTTGCCTGGCAATCGAATTTTTTTAGTTATACTTTTTCTTGATATATCTTTTTCTTTCTTCTTTCTTTTTCTTTCTTCATAAGATTCTATAGTTCGATTAAGAATAGCTTCGCCTCTTTCAGAATCATTAGCTAACCAAGTTTCAAATCTATCTTTAATTGCAGTTTCTACTAGCTTTGTAATTGAAGTATTTACAAGTCTTTCTTTTGTTTGACCTTGGAATTGAGGTTCTTTTATAAAAATTGATAATATTGAGCCTGTGGAACTCATTAAGTCATCATAAGTAAATTCATTAGCTTTTTTAAAACCTTTTATTTCTGCAAAATTTTTTATCCCTTTTAAAAGAGCTTGTCTGAATCCTAGCTCATGAGTACCACCTAAAGGTGTAGGGACGGTATTGCAAAAAGATTCTATGAAGTTTAATTCGTCTTGAGTAAACCATCGAATAGCCCATTCAATTAATTCATTATCAATATTAACTTTACTTTCAAATGTAGATCCGATGTACATAGGTATTGAAGCTGTTTTAAATTCAATATATTCACTTAAACCATTTTTGTAACAAAGGCTTTTCTCATCAATAATATTTGAGTTTTCTGAAATTAATGATTCATGACATTTCCAATTAATTTGAACACCTCCAAAAAGATAAGCTTTATATTCCAAAATTTTGAATAGTTTTTCTGGACTAAAAAAATTGTTATCTCCAAAAATTTTATCATCAGGCTTAAAAGTTATGGATGTTCCATTTGATTTTTTTGTGCTCCCAAGATTTTGAAGAGGGGTTATTGCTAAACCCATTGAAAAATCTTGTTTATAAATGCTTCCTGATCGTATCACTTCTACACTCATAAAAATGGATAATGCATTAACAACCGATGCTCCTACTCCATGGAGTCCTCCAGACGTTACGTAACTTTTATTCGAAAATTTACCTCCTGCATGTAATGTAGTCATAATTATCTCTAATGCAGATTTGTCTTTAAATTTAGGATGGTTATCTACTGGTATACCCCTTCCATTATCACTAATGCAAAGAGTGTTATTTTCCATTAATTCGACATTTATTCTAGTTGCATGCTTTGCAACAACTTCATCCATACAATTATCAATAATTTCTATTGCTAAATGATGTAGAGCATTTCTGTCAGTCCCACCTATATACATGCCAGGTCTATGTCGGACTGGTTCCAGCCCTTCAAGAACTTCAATTTCAGAAGCAGAATAACTATTTTCTTTAAACAAGTCTTGTTTCATGATAAATCTATTACTATATCTAGTGATTATATTTATTTAATTATACAACATTTAGATGTATTTAAACAAACTATAAATAAAAAAACCCAACTATCATTGCTGGGTTTTTTTATTTTAAGCTATTTAAAATTAACTAGAATAATACATTTTAAACTCTACTGGATGAGGTGCATGTTCAAATTGAACTACTTCTTCCATTTTTAAATCAATATAGGCTTCAATTTGATCTTCTGTGAAAACATTGCCTTTTGTTAAAAAAGACATATCTTGTCTTAATGAATCAAGTGCCTCTCTTAAAGAGCTACATACAGTAGGAATGCTTGAAAGCTCGCTAGCTGGCAATTCATACAAATCTTGGTCCATAGGTTCTCCAGGATGAATTTTATTTTGGATTCCATCTAATCCAGCCATTAGCATTGCAGAAAAAGCTAGGTAAGGATTGGCTGTCGCATCTGGAAATCTAACTTCTACTCTTTTTCCATTGGGACTATCTGTATATGGAATTCTACATGAAGCAGATCTATTTCTAGCTGAGTAAGCCAAAATCACAGGGGCTTCATAACCGGGTATTAATCTTTTATAAGAGTTTGTTGAAGGATTAGTAAATGCATTAATCGCTTTAGCATGTTTAATTATACCACCTATATAGTATAAACACATTTCAGATAGTTCAGCGTATTGATTTCCAGAAAAAAGAGCTTTTCCATCTTTCCAAATTGATTGATGAACGTGCATTCCTGAGCCATTATCTCCTGCAACTGGTTTAGGCATAAACGTAGCTGTTTGTCCAAATGAGTGAGCTACATTTTGAACTGCATATTTATATAATTGAACATTATCAGCTGTATCAATTAAAGTTCCAAACATCATACCTAGCTCATGTTGTGCAGGAGCTACTTCATGATGATGTTTTTCCATTGGAACTCCCATATCTACAAGTGAAAGAACCATTTCACTTCTTAGGTCTTGAGCTGAATCAACAGGCGGCACAGGAAAATATCCTCCTTTAATGCCTGGTCTATGTCCCATATTGCCTTCTTCAAATTTAGTTCCTGAATTATAATGGCCTTCTGTAGAATTTATTTTATAAAAAGATGAGTTCATTTCATCTTGAAAACGAACGTCATCAAAAACAAAAAATTCTGGTTCAGGTCCAAAATGAGCTGTATCACCTATTCCCAAAGAAGACATGTAAGATAACGCTTGTTTAGCTGTTGATCTAGGATCTCTCTCATATGGCTGTCCTGAAAGTGGCTCTAATACATCACAAAAAATTGCAAGTGTTGGTTGAGAAAAGAAAGGATCCACAATGCTTCTAGAGCAATCAGGCATTAATTTCATATCAGATTCATTTATGGCTTTCCAACCAGCTATTGAAGATCCATCAAACATAAAGCCTTCAACAAGACTTTGTTCATCAATGGTACTTACATGTTGAGAGACGTGTTGCATTTTTCCTCTTGGATCGGTAAATCTAAGATCTACAAATTGAATTTCTTTTTCTTTTATTTCATTCATTATTTTCTTTGCGTCTGACATTATTTTATTGCTCCATATTTGTTATTAAATTGCGTCATTTCCCTTTTCACCAGTCCTAATACGAATGGCTTGTTCTATAGATGAAACAAAGATTTTTCCATCTCCAATACGACCTGTTTTAGCTGCTTGTTCTATACAATCAATAGCTGAATCAAGAAGCTCATCGTCGACTATAATTTCTATTTTAACTTTTGGTAAAAAATCAACAACATATTCAGCGCCTCTATATAATTCTGTATGACCCTTCTGTCTTCCAAATCCCTTAGCTTCATATACTGTTAAGCCTTGAATACCAATTAAAGCTAATGAATTTTTTACTTCATCTAGTTTGAAAGGTTTTATAATTGCTTCTATTTTTTTCATAGTTATTCCCTTTTTTGATATTTTTAGTTATTTTGGATAGAATTTAAAAGAATCAATTACATTTAATGGGTAATTTAGAAAAAATGCTTAAATAATAGGCATAAATAAATTTAAAAAATACTTTTTATTCTATCTATTGCTTCCTCTATTGCTGCATCCGAATTTGCACATGATAATCTAATAAATCCTTCTCCATATTCTCCAAAAGAAGTACCTGCAACCGTAGCAACTCCAATTTTATCTAATAATAAATTT
>CAZWGZ010000032.1:0-13798 GCA_964633395.1 uncultured Rhodobacterales bacterium | reverse complement strand
ATTAATTATACCATTCTCTTAAAACTATATTATCTTTTTCAACTCTTAAATGCTCCCCCTTAATTCGATTAATTATACCATCCCTAGCTAATTCTTGAAATGCCCACACAGCTGCCCCTCTGACTAATGTGGATTTATCATTTAGTATTAAAATAATTAGAACAGAAATTAGTTTAGTATCACAGCTATTGCCAGCAGCAATACAACAATTCCTTAAAAATCTATCTCTTCCAATTCTTTTAATTGGAGACCCTTTAAATTTAAGTCTAAACTCTTTATCATTTAATTTTAATAATTCACTCAAACTAAAATTATACTTACTACTATTAAACTTAATCTCACTCGATATTTTTGCATACTTATTCCAAGGACATATTGCTAAGCAATCATCACATCCAAAAATTCTATTCCCCATTGCTTTTCTATATTCCTTTGGAATCAAGTTTTTATTTTCAATAGTAAGATAAGAAATACACTTCCTTGCATCCAATTTATTTGGTTCATCAAATGCATCTGTGGGGCATATTTTTATGCATTTATTACATGTGCCACAATGATCAACTTCTGGAGTATCATATTGAAAAGTTTTATTAACTAATATTACTCCTAAGAAAAGCCAAGAACCAAAATCTCTTGAGACAAGATTAGTATGTTTTCCTTGCCAGCCCATTCCAGATTTTTGAGCTAGTGGTTTTTCCATTAAAGGTGCTGTATCAACAAATACTTTTAATTTTGTTTCATGTTCTTTATCAAGCTTTGATATTAATTTACTTGAAAAAAGCTTTAACCTACCCTTAATGACATCATGATAATCTTTACCTTGAGCATACACTGAAATATTACCTAATGATTTATGCTTTATTTTTTCTAATGGGTTAGATATTGGGCCATAATTTAAACCAAGAATAATAGCTGATTTAGCTTCAGGCCAAAGATTTATTGGAGATTTACGCCTTTCAAAGGTATCCTCTATCCATTTCATATCACCGTGGAAACCTAACTTTATAAATTCTTTTAAACGAAACGATGTTATTGAAGGCAAAACGGGATCAACTACTTTGCATACATCAAACTTAAACTCTTGAGCTAGTTTATTAATTAAAACGTTTACATTTTGGTTGTCCATAAAAGGTACCCATTAAAAACTATTTAGGATCAATATCACCTAAATAATATTGCCCTAGAAAAGAACTTTCAAAATCGTCAAATTTTTTGTTTTTAATAGAAAATCTGATGTTTTTCATCAAATTTAAATAAAAATGTATATTATGCAAACTTAATAACATAAGACCTAATATTTCTTGTGCTCTAAATAAATGATGTAAATAAGCCCGTGTAAAATTGCTACAGGTATGACAATCACAATCTTTGTCTAATTGTCTTTCATCTAAAATATGCCTGGCATTTTTAATATTCACAGTGCCACGAGAGGTAAAAGCTTGCCCTGTTCTTCCCGATCGAGTAGGCAAAACACAATCAAACATATCAACCCCTCTTTTAACAGCTCCAATTAAATCATCAGGCTTTCCTACTCCCATTAAATATCTAGGCTTATCTAATGGCATATTTATAGTTGTATTGTCTAACGTATCAAACATAAGTTCTTGACCTTCACCTACCGCGAGGCCTCCAATTGCATAACCATGAAAATCATGTTTAATAAGATTTTCAGCAGACACTTTTCTTAAATCTTTAAAAGTAGATCCTTGCACAATACCAAATTGTCCATAACCATCACGTTCTTCAAAAGCCTCTCTGCTTCTTATAGCCCATTCTAATGATAGCTTCATTGCTCGCTCCGACTCTTCATATGAAGCAGGAAAAGGAATACATTCGTCTAATTGCATAGAAATTGTTGCATCAAGGGCATTTTGAATTTCTGTACTAATTTCTGGGGATAAGAAGTATTTTGTTCCATCTAAATGTGATTTAAAAGTAACACCTGATTGATGAATGTCTCTTAACTTTCCCAAGCTCATTATTTGGAAACCTCCTGAATCAGTCAGTAGAGGCTTATTCCATCCCATAAACTTTCTAACTCCTCCCATCTGTTTAATATTTTTTTGCCCAGGCCTTAACATTAAATGATAAGTATTTGCTAAAATAATTTGAGCTCCAGATTGTTCTACATCTCTCAAGTGCATTGCTTTAACTGTGGCTGCTGTTCCAACAGGCATGAATATTGGAGTATCTATATCACCATGAGCAGTAGTAATTTTTCCTAACCTAGCTTTTTTATCTTGAGATATTAATTTGAAATTGAATTTTTTATTCATTTATTGTCCTAATTTTTTTGGGAAAATACAACTGTCCCCGTATGAAAAGAATCTATATTTTTTCTTAATTGCATAATCATAAGCATTAAATAGGTTTTCTCTTCCATAAAATGCAGAAACAAGCATCAATAATGTTGACTTTGGTAAATGAAAGTTGGTTATCAAAAGATCTACGATATTAAATTTAAAACCTGGTGTTATAAAAAGATTAGTCAATCCAGACCAAGGGATAATTTTTCCATTATTTTTCATAGCTATAGTTTCTAGTATTCTTAAACTTGTAGTTCCTAAGGCTATAATTCTTTTTTTATTAACAATTGCATTATTGATTATTTCAGATGCATTTAAATCTAAAGAACCCCACTCTTCATGCATTTTATGATTTAAAACGTTTTCAACTTTAACAGGAAGAAAAGTGCCCGCTCCGACATGAAGCGTGACTGGAGCTATAATTATACCTTTTTTTTCTAATTTATATATTAATTTATCTGTAAAATGTAATCCAGCAGTTGGGGCGGCTACAGCTCCTTCATTAGAAGCGAATATAGTTTGATAATCAGATTTATCATCAACAAGATGATACTCTCTTTTTATATAAGGAGGAAGAGGCATCACCCCTTGATTATTAACTGCTCGCAACAAATCTTTTTCATCTTTATTAAACTCTAATAATAAATCACCTTCTATAAATTTTTCAATTACTATTGCTTTAAGTCTATCCTTAAAAACTAATTCATCGTTTACTCGACATTTTTTGCCAGGTTTTACAAAAGCTCTCCATTGATTTCTTTTGACCTTAAGATGTAAAGTTACTTCTATATTAACATTATCTCTTTTCCCAAATAAACGAGAAGGAATAACTTTAGTATTATTAATAACTAAAACATCACCAGAATTTAATATTTCTGGCAATTTATTAAAATTAAAATCCTTGGGGATATTATCTAAACAAGATAAAAGTCGTGAGCTGTCTCTTGGTGAACAAGGAAATTGAGCAATTAAATCTTTATCTAATTCATAGTCAAATAGTGAAATATCCATAAAAAACCTAATAAAAATTATTCAAAAATTTGAATAACTCCCACGACTTCATCTATTTTATTTTTTACTATTAAACATTGAACCTTTGCTTCACGCATTCTATTTTCTGCTAATTGCATATTATCTGTTTCAATAGCTATTAATGGCGATTCATTCATAATATCTTTAGCCTTTAAGGAGCTAAAATTAGGCCTTTCGACTAAAGCTCTTCTAATATCACCATCAGTAATTACTCCAATTAAATTTTCTTTTGATCCAACAATAGCTAACCCAAGCCTACCTTCTGTCATTTTAATTAGTACGTTTTGAATATCTAAATCTTTTAATACAAATGGTAAATTATTATATTTCATCTCGTCTTGAACATTAGACAAAAGCCTTTTTCCAAGAGATCCACCTGGATGTGTTAATGCAAAATCTTCTTGTTTAAAGTTTTTTAACTCCATTAAAGAAACTGCTAAAGCATCACCTAAAACCATAGTTACCATTGTGGATGTTGTAGGAGCTAAGTTTAGTGGACAAGCTTCCCTATCAACTGACATGTCAAGGATAACAGATGCATTATTAGCAAGAGTTGACTTTTTTTCACCTGTTAATGCTATTATAGTAACATTTAGTCTTTTTAAAGCAGGAATAAGGGCTAATATTTCTCCCGTTTCACCAGAATAAGATATTAATAAAATTAAGGCATTAGCTTGAACTTTTCCTAAATCACCATGTATAGCTTCTGCAGGATGCAAAAAAATACTAGGAGTTCCAGTTGATGCTAGAGTCGAGGATATTTTTCTTCCTACGAGACCCGATTTTCCCATACCGCATACAATTATATGTCCTGAAGCATTATTCATTAAATCAATAGCTGATATAAATTCATCACCTAACATTTTTTCTAATCTTTCAATAGCTAATTTATATGCTTTTGTTAGAGTAAGAGCTGTATGAATTGCTTTCATTTACTTCACCATTTATAATTATGTATGTTTTAGCTTCATTTAAACTAAATTACTACAAAAAGGGTTATTTGTTATGAGAATAAATTTTAGTATAGGCAAAAATAAAAAAGCTAAATTAGCATCTACTAAACTTATTAGACATTATGGCCAAGTCGAGCTATCTGAGGCTGAAATTATAGTGGCCGTGGGAGGAGATGGAGCAATGTTAAATGCACTTAGAGAAAGTATTTCATCTAATTTACCTGTTTTTGGACTTAATAGAGGTAATATAGGCTTTTTAATGAATAACTTCAGTGAATTTGATTTAATTAAAAGATTAGAAAAGGCAAAAGAAATAATTGTTCATCCTTTAGAAATGTTAGTTAGTGATGTTGAAAATAATGAATATAAAGAAATGGCTGTAAATGAAGTATCTATTTTTAGAAGTACTCACCAAAGTGCTATGATTTCTATCAAAATTGACGAAACAGAAAGATTAAGTGAACTTACTTGTGATGGGATTATGGTAGCAACTCCTGTTGGCTCAACGGCTTATAATTTATCTGCACATGGACCTATAATTCCAATAGACTCAGAAATTTTAGCTTTAACACCAATAAGTCCCTTCAGACCTCGAAGTTGGAGAGGAGCTTTAATTAAAAATAAATCTATTATCGAGTTTGGTATTAACAATCCAAAGCTTCGCCCCGTAAGTGCGAGTGCTGACTCAAGAGAAGTTAAAAATGTTACAAAAGTTAAAGTATATCAAAGAAATGATGTAAATCTTAGAATAATGTATGATCAAAGTAATAGTATGGAAGATAGGTATTTACGCGAACAGTTCGCTATAGGTTAAAAAATTAATCTATTTCTTCTTGTTGTCTCATCCACATTTCAGAATAAAGACCTTTTTTAATTAACAATTCTCCATGAGTGCCTTCTTCTGAGATCTTACCATTTTCTAAAACTATAATTTTATCAGAATCGATAATGGTTGATAGTCTATGAGCTATAACTAATGTAGTACTATTATTTGATAACTTTTTTAATGATCTTTCAATAGACTTTTCTGTTTTGGTATCTAAAGCAGATGTAGCTTCATCAAATATAAATATTTTTGGATTTTTAAGTAATGCGCGAGCAATAGCTATTCTTTGTTTTTCTCCACCCGATAATTTTAATCCTCTTTCACCTACAATTGTACTATAACCAATTTCTAATTGCTCAATAAATTTATCAATTGAAGACAACTTAACTACTTTATTTATTTCATCTCTTGAAGATCCAGGCTTGCCATAAGCTATATTATATTCAATGGTATCATTAAACATAACCGTATCTTGAGGAACAACTCCAATATTTGATCTTAAAGAACTTTGCGTAACAACTTTTAAAGATTGATTATCAATCATAATATCACCAGAAGACGGATCATAGAACCTAAATAATAATTTAGATATTGTTGATTTACCTGCGCCTGTAGGGCCAACAATAGCAACTTTTTGGCCAGGCTCGACAATAAAGTTAACACCCTTTAAAATTCTTCTATTACCAAAAGAAAAATAAACATTTTTAAACTCTATTTTTCCACTATGGACGTTTAAATCTTTGGCATTTTTTTTATCTAAAATATCAGGTTTTTCATCAACTAAGGCAAACATTCTTCCCATGTCTAATAAAGATTGTCTAATTTCTCTGTATACAAAACCCAAAAAGTTTAATGGTAAATATAATTGCAATAAAAAAGTATTAACAACTACAAAATCACCAATAGACATTTTTCCATTAGCTATGTCTTCTCCAGCCATTCCCATAATAATAAATAACCCTGAAGCAATAATACCTCCTTGACCAATATTAACTATAGATAAAGATGCTCTAGCTTTAACAGCAGAATCCTCATAAATTTTCATAGCGGAATCAAATCTTTCAGCTTCTACATTCTCAGCATTAAAATATTTAACTGTTTCGTAATTCAACAGACTATCGACAGCTCTTGTTGAAGCATTTTCATCAGCAACATTCATTTTTCGTCTGATTGCAATTCGCCATTCAGTAACCTTAATAGTATAAAGTATATAAATTAAAACTGTAAAAACAGTAACAGCAGCATATATGAAACCAAAGGTTACCCACAAAACTACACCAACTGCTATTAATTCAACTAAAACTGGTACAATTTCAAAAGCAGTAAATCTTAATAAAAACTCTATACCTTTTGCGCCTCTATCTATGGCTCTAGTTAACCCTCCTGTTTGTCTATTTAAATGGAATGTTAAAGATAGGCTGTGCATGTGTTTAAAAGCTTGCAAAGCAGCTCCTCGCACTGCTCTTTGAGCAACTCTAGCAAAAACAAACTCTTTAGCTTCATCAAAAAATACTTGTCCCAATCTTGCTAACGCATAAGATCCAATTACAGCCCATAGCATAGTTATATTTACTGATTTACCTTCGGATACTAAGTCCACTGCCTTTCCATACAAGAATGGAGTATAGACGCTTACTAACGTAGCTAAAAATAAGAATATAAAAGCCAAAATTATTCGAATTGGCATCTCCTTATTACCAGCTGGTATCACAAATTTTAATAATTCTTTAAGAGTTTTAAATGGAGTCAAAACTTTATCATTTGAAGAAAATGCTTCAGCACTTTTCATAACGGTTTACCTATTAAATTTTATTTATATAATTACGCTACGGTAAAGCTTTCGCCACATCCACACCGAGCAATTTCATTTGGATTAGAAAATTCAAATCCAGAGCTGAATTTTTCTTCTTTATAATCCATTTCAGAGCCAATTAAAAACATTATTGCAGCAGGATCAATACATATAACGATATCTTTTGATATTAGTTTTTCTTCAAATGGTTTTATTTCATTTGCATATTCAACATTATATTTCATACCAGAACAGCCTGCTGTTTTAATACCAATTCTTAAGCCAATAACCTCAGAATTAGCTTCTTTCATTAAACTTTTAACTCTATTTGCGGCTGCATCAGTCAAAGTTAATAAAGGCTTATTTCCATTAATCATTATGAACTCCTTTTATTTTAATAAATATCAAGTGCCATTTTGGCATCTTCGCTCATTCTATCCTTTGTCCAGGCAGGCTCCCAAACTAACTCAACTTCAATTAAACCTGATTCTGGAATTTTTGCAATAGCATCAGCAACTTGCCCTGGCATTTCTCCAGCAACTGGGCAGCCGGGAGCCGTAAGAGACATTTTAATTTTAATATCGTTCTTTTCTAATAATTGAACATCATAAATTAAACCAAGATCATAGATATTTACAGGAATTTCTGGATCATAGACTGTCTCAAGAGCTTCAACTACTTCAAATAATTTAATTTTTTTATTACAATTATTATTTGCCTTACCTCTCTTAGCTGTAAAAGGAGCATGAGGATCATCAGATGGATGATGCGGCATAAAAGCCGAAAGTGGAAGTTTATCAATATCATTCATACTAAACACCAAATATTTTTTTAACTTTAGTTAGGGCTTCTACTAATTTATCAAAATCTTGATACGTTGAATATGCGCCTACTGAAGCTCTTGTAGTAGATACTAAATCAAACGCGTCCATTAAAGGCTGAGCACAATGATGACCTGCTCTTACAGCTATGCCTTCTCTATCAATAATAGTGGCTATATCATGTGAGTGCGCACAATTCATAGTAAAAGATACAACTCCAGTCTTACTTGGGGCTTTGCCAAATACATTAACTCCATCAATTGAATCTAATAATGATGTTCCATAAGAGATAACTTTTTTTTCATGTTTCCCAATTTCATCAATACCAACTTCAAGAACCCAATCTATTGCTTCACCGAGAGCAATAGCTTGAATAATTGGAGGTGTGCCAGCTTCAAATCTAGCTGGAGGTTCTGCATATGTTGACTTATTAATTTTAACTATATCTATCATATCGCCGCCACCTAAGAATGGAGGCATGTTTTCTAAAATATTAGATTTACCATACAATACCCCTATTCCTGTTGGTCCATAAAGTTTATGACCAGAAAAACAATAAAAATCACAGTTTAATTCTACAACATCTACCTTGCCATGTATTACACCTTGGCATCCGTCAACAACACTTATAGCACCACAATCACTAGCAATTTTACATATTTCTTTCACAGGAAAAACAGTTCCTAAAACATTAGAAACATGAGGAAAAGCAATGATTTTAGTTTTATCAGTAACTAATTCTTTAATAATTTCAGCATCAAAATCTTCGTTAGGATTTATTTTTGCAGCTATAATCTTAACATCTTTTTGTTCAGCAATAATTTGCCATGGAACTATGTTTGCATGATGTTCCGCAATCGTTATTATTATTTCATCACCGGGCGAAAGATTTTTTAACCCCCAACTATATGCAATTAAATTAATTGCAGCTGTGGCACCTGAAGTAAAAATAACTTCTTTTTCATTACAATTAATAAAATTTGCTATCTTACGCCTTGCCCCTTCATAATTTGAAGTAGCCTCCTCGGATAGCTTATGAAGTCCTCTATGAACGTTAGAATAATTAAAAGAATAATTTTTATTAATTGCATCCAGCACTCTTTGAGGTTTCTGCATTGAGGCTGCAGAATCTAAGTAAACTAGAGGTTTATCCCAAACAGTTCTATTTAAAGCAGGAAATTGAGCTTTGATTTTATTTACGTCATATTTAGTCATTATTTAAACTTTTCATTTTTTTCTATAATTGAAGATAGTCCTGTATTAGCTTCATTGAAAATAAAGTCATGTAAAGGTTCGTCTACCGATTGAATAACAATATCTTCTAAGAAAGCTTTAATAAGTATTTCTCTAGCTTTATCCATAGCTATACCTCGGCTATTTAGATAAAATAACTGCTCATCATCTAACTCTCCTACTGTAGCACCATGAGCACACACAACATCATCGGCATAAATTTCTAATTCTGGCTTAGCGTTTGCACTAGCTTTATCTGATATTAGAATAGCTTTACTCATTTGTTGTCCATCTGTTTTTTGTGCATCAGGAGCAACTCTAACTTTACCCTGAAAAACTCCTGTTGACTCCCCACCTAAAACACCTCTGACAATTTGTTTTGAAGTACAATTAGCAACATCATGGTGTATGGCAGTCGTTAAATCATGATGTTGTTTAGATCCAGATATATAAACACCATTAAGGTTTAACTCTGCATTCTCACCCTTAAGTGAAGCATGAGTTTCAGATCGTGTAAACTC
Organism: uncultured Rhodobacterales bacterium; assembly: GCA_964633395.1. Classification (GTDB taxonomy): domain Bacteria; phylum Pseudomonadota; class Alphaproteobacteria; order Puniceispirillales; family Marisalimonadaceae; genus CAJJBL01. The sequence goes on along the minus strand of CAZWGZ010000032.1, from coordinate 4,314 downwards.
ACCACCTTTAATTAAAGAAAATGAACTATAAGTTGATTTATACGACAAAGTTACTGAGTGAGCAGATAAATTATATGATTTAGTACTATCATTAAAAATTTTAATAGACTTTAAAGATGCTAACTCACCTATTTCAATCAATTGCAGTGGCATTATTAATGAGCCTAAGTGATTAAAACGCTCAACAATTGATAAACTACTACTTTTGTTTAACTCTAAAAATAAAACTGGATGAACAGATTTATTTTCAATTCCTCCTGTATAAACAATTTCAAGAAGTTTTTCTAAATTGAAATTATTATGTATACTTATTTTAATAATAGAAGGAGTGCATGATAGAGACGAGTTTGTAGAAGGATGATCAGATAAATTTGTACTTTTAATTTTAGATAAAAAACTTAAACATTCTTCTTCATTTAGATGAGTTAAACTAATTCCATTAGGTAATTTACTAGATAAATCTTCTCTATAAGCTCCATCAACAAAATTTAAACAGATTGAATCTTTTAATATAGGTTCTAAAGAAATACTCTTTTTAAGATCTGGTGTAATTGGCTCTATTGTTTTTCTAGTTAGGGCTCCCAATCTACTTAATCGCCAAGTTTCTTCTAATGGATCAGGCCATCCTTTAAAATCATTACAAGCAATTTTTCTAAAGTTATTTTTTTTAAAAGAGTTAGCATAATTTTGTACTGAATTTATATATTCGTCATTTTTTTTATGCAGCATTTATCATTCCTACATAACCATTTTTTTCAACTTCAAGAGCTAGTTCAGGGCCACCTGATTTAATTATAACTCCATCAGATAAAATATGAACAAAATCTGGAACTATGTAATCTAATAATCTTTGATAGTGAGTAATAACAATAATAGCATTACTATCACTTCTTTGAGCGTTAACTCCTTCTGAAACAATTTTTAAGGCATCAACATCTAATCCAGAATCTGTTTCATCTAAAATTGAAATAGTTGGCTTTAGCATTGCCATTTGTAAAATTTCAAAACGTTTTTTTTCTCCACCAGAAAAACCTACATTAACTGATCTCTTTAACATTTCGTCCTTAACAGACATCTTGCTAGCTTCTTTTCTTACTTCTTTGACAAAGGCTAAATGATCATATTCTTTTTCACCTAAATACTTCCTTCTCGAATTCACAGCTTCTCTCAAGAAGCTTATACCCCCAACACCCGGTAATTCAACTGGATATTGAAATGCTAAAAACAAACCTGACCTTGCTCGTTCATCTGGTGACATATCTAGTAATGATTTACCATCTAATAATACATCTCCTGATTCTAGTTCATACCCATCTCTTCCTGCGAGCATATAAGACATAGTACTTTTTCCAGATCCATTAGGTCCCATTATAGCATGAACCTCACCTGCGTTGACTGATAATGAAATACCTTTTAAGATTTCTTTATTATCTAGTTTTAAATGAGCTTTTTTAATTTCGAGTAGAGACATTTTTTTTCCCAAGATTATTAAATTATATTTTTGATAATGTAAGTTAACCAACAGAGCCTTCTAAACTTATTCCTATAAGTTTTTGAGCTTCAACAGCAAATTCCATGGGTAATTCTTTCATCACTTCTTTGCAAAAACCATTTACAATTAATGAAGTTGCCTGTTCCGTATCTAAACCTCTTTGAAGACAATAGAAAAGCTGATCTTCAGAAATTTTAGATGTTGTAGCTTCGTGCTCTACTCTTGCCGTAGGAGTATGTTGATTTATATAGGGAATTGTATGAGCCCCACATTTATCTCCAATAAGCAAAGAATCACATTGAGTAAAATTTCTTGCTCCTTTAGCTCCTTTTTGTATTTGCACTTGGCCTCTATATGTATTTTGAGCTTTTCCTGCTGATATTCCTTTTGAGATTATAGTTGATTTTGTGTTTTTTCCTATATGTATCATTTTAGTTCCTGTATCAGCTTGCTGAGCATTGTTTGCAACTGCTACAGAGTAAAATTCACCCACAGAATTATCACCTTTTAAAATACACGAAGGGTATTTCCAGGTAATGGCAGAACCAGTTTCAACTTGTGTCCATGAAATTTTAGAGTTTTTTCCTAAACAATTTCCTCGTTTTGTAACAAAATTATATATCCCTCCTTTACCATTCTCGTCACCTGGATACCAATTTTGAACAGTTGAGTATTTTATTTGAGCATTATCCATGGCAACCAACTCAACAACGGCTGCATGCAATTGATTTTCATCTCTCTGGGGAGCAGTACATCCCTCAAGGTATGAAACATATGAATCATCTTCTACAATTATTAATGTTCTTTCAAATTGCCCGGAATTTTGTTCGTTAATTCTGAAGTAAGTGGACAGTTCCATAGGACACTTAACTCCTTTAGGAATATAAACAAATGATCCATCAGTAAAAACGGCAGAATTTAATGCTGCATAATAATTATCATTAATTGGAATAACTGAGCCAATATATTTCTTAACCAAATCAGGGTAATCTTGAACCGCTTCAGATATAGGACAAAAAATAATTCCCTCTTTAGCCAGCTTTTCTCTAAATGTTGTAGCAACTGAAACCGAGTCAAATACGTAATCTACAGCTACTCCTGCTAACATTTCTTGTTCTTTTATTGGGATGCCTAATTTTTCATATGTTTTTAATAATTCAGGATCCACTTCATCTAAACTATTTAATTTAGGTTTACTCTTAGGAGCTGAATAAAAGTATATTGATTGAAAATCAATTTTAGGATAATTCACCATAGCCCAATTTGGTTCTTTCATAGTCAACCATTTTTTATATGCCTTTAGTCTCCATTCTAACATCCATTCAGGTTCGCTTTTCTTTTTAGATATAAATCTAACAATATCTTCACTTAACCCAAGTGGAGCTTTTTCTGTCTCAAGTTCAGTTACAAAACCATACTTATATGAGCTTGCGACTTCTTTTACTTGTTCAATCGTTTCTTGAGTAGCAGCCATTTATTTTCCTTTTTAATAACTTTTTAACAAAAGTAATGATATTTAATTAATTGTTATTTCTTTTAATATTATCTCTTTATTCTTTTTAAGTGGAAACGTATCAGCAGGGTTTAATAAATCATCTAAAGAAATATCATTTAAAGTTTTTCTTATAACTTCGTTAACCTTATTCCATTTTCCACCTAAAAAACAGATATTACTCGCATCACACATGCTATCTGAACTGTCCACACATGCAGTTAGTGCAATCGGACCATCTAAGGCCTCGATGATTTCAGCAACAGATATATCAGAAGAACTTTTATTTAAAATGTATCCTCCTTGAGACCCTCTTTGTGCTAAAATTAATTCACTTTTAGTCATTAATAATTTTAATAATTTCTGAACAGTAAATAAAGTTAAACCAGTTTCTTTAGATAATTCAGTCGCTGACATTGAAGAACCAGATTTCCTAGCAAGCATTCCAAGACATACCACTGCATAATCAGTCATTTTATTTAATTTTATCATCAAAATACCTTTACTATATATATAGTACATCTTTAGTACTAATTAAAGTAAAAACTAATTTCTTGATTCATTTTTTAAAAGATACTTACCTTTATCTAATCCATTAAATATTTCTTCTAAGTCTGGATGTTCTAAAGGACCATTTTCTCTGTCACCAACAAGATTTTGTTGTGAAACATAAGCTGTATAGAAAGTTTCAGTGTTTTCAGCCATCAAATGATAATAAGGCTGTTTACGTGAAGGGCGTATTTCTGCAGGTATAGATTGATACCATTCTTCAGTGTTTGAAAATTCAGCATCCACATCAACTATCACACCTCTAAAAGGGTAAATGCGATGCTTTACAATATCACCTATATTAAACAAGGGATCTTTAATAACTTTAATTTTATTAACAGATTTTTGTTTTTTTTTAGGTTTTATATCTATATCGTCACTGACATCAATTTTGTTCTTAGACATTTTTTTACCTTAATAAAAAATCTTAAGTATAAAGTTAGATCACAAATAATAAAATTAAACTTTAGATTTTATTTTAATAACTTGCCGACCTTTATACATGCCTGTTTTTAGATCAATGTGATGAGGCCTATGCAATTCCCCAGTATCTTTACTTTCTACAAATGTATCTGCGGTTAAAGAATCATGAGATCTTCTCATTCCTCTTCTCGATCTGGTTATTTTACTTTTTGGTACTGCCATAATTTACTCTCAGTTATAATTAAAAAATTAATAGATCGACTTAGTATATGGTGGAGCTGGACGGGATCGAACCGACGACCTCCTGCTTGCAAAGCAGGCGCTCTCCCAATTGAGCTACAGCCCCATAAACTTAATG
>CAZWGZ010000031.1:0-13931 GCA_964633395.1 uncultured Rhodobacterales bacterium | reverse complement strand
CTTCTGCTTCTATTTGTATTGCTTTAGGTATGGATGCTAATTTTGTTTTTAAATCCTTAAGTTATCTTCAACCAGTATCTGGAAGAATGCAAATAGTCTCAGAGCATCCATCTGAAGCATTAATCATTATTGATTATGCGCACTCTCCAGATGCTTTATTTTCTGTATTAAACTCTTTAAGAGAAAATGTTAAAGGTAGAATTATTACTCTTTTTGGTTGTGGCGGCAACAGAGACAAAGCAAAACGAAAAATAATGGGTAAAATTGCTTCAGAGCACTCAGATGAAGTGATTGTTACAGACGATAATCCGAGAACTGAACAACCTTCAATTATTCGAAAAGAAATTCTAATTGGATGCCCCAATGCAATTGAAATTGCAGACAGAAATAATGCAATTAAATATGCTATTTCAAAACTAAAGAAGGATGACTTGTTATTAATTGCAGGTAAAGGTCATGAATCTTTTCAAACCATTGGAACTGAAAGTCTTCCTTTTGATGATTTTACTGTGGCAAAAGAGGCTATTAAAAACCTTAATAAAAATGAGTTAAGAAATTGAAACCCTTATGGACAAAACAAGAATTATTAAAAGCTACTGATGCTAATGATCCAACTTTAAAATTCTTAATAGAAAACAAAAGCAATGTATCAGGAGTAAGTATCAATGATAAGACGATTAAAAAAGGAGACATATTTGTCGCATTAAAAGGACATAAATTTGATGGACACGATTTTATTAAATCCGCACTTAATAAAGGAGCTGCTGGTATCATTGTTTCAGATCTAGATGCTGCAAAACAATTTAATGCATTACATGTAACTAACACTAAAGAAGCTTTAATTAAAATTGCAAAATTTGCTAGGAATAGATTTAAAGGTAAAACTATAGCGATAACAGGAAGTAGTGGCAAAACTAGCACCCGCTTTATAGCAGCCACTACTTTAAGAAAGTATGGAGCAACACATTGCACACAAGGTAATAATAATAATTTAATTGGCCTTTCTTTAACCCTATCTAGACTGCCTTCAACAAGTAAATATTGTGTTTTAGAATTAGGTATGAATCATCCAGGAGAGATAGAAGAGCTTACAAAAATAGCTTTACCAAATATTGCTTTGGTTACAAATGTTTCAAATTCACATATAGAAAACTTTAAGAATGAAAGAGCTATTGCTGATGCAAAAAGTGAGATTTTTTTAGGTTTAACAGGTTCATCTACTGCAATTTTAAATGCTGACAATAAATGGTGCCAACATTTATTTCATAATGCAGAAAAAGTAAATGCAAACGTTCATTTTTATGGATTTAATGAGAAGTGTAAAACGAAGATATTAAAAATTGAAGATAATAAAGATGGAACTATCGTTTGTTTTGATAATGTCAAAAATTGGCGTTTAAAATACCTTAACTCATTTCAAGCTACTAATGCTGTAGCAGTGATTTCAATTTTGAGAGAGCTCAAATTGGATATATCTAATGGAATGAACACAATAAGTGAAATTAAGCCCCTACCTGGAAGAGGAGAAAAGATTACACTTAATTTTAAAAATAAAAATCCGTCTTTTATTATTGATGATAGCTATAATGCTAATCCTATATCAATGAAAGCTGCACTAGTAAGCTTTTATAAATCAAAATTAAACTTACAGAATTACCAAACTATTCTTATTATTGGTGATATGCTTGAACTTGGGACTGCTTCGAGAGATATGCATTCTAAATTAATTCCTCTAATAAGAAAAATTAATCCAAATTTTTTAATAACTCTTGGAGATGAGACTGAAAATATTTCTCAACAGTTAAAATCAGATATGAAATGCATTTCGTATACTAGAGTTGAAATGTTATTAAAAGATATAGAAAACATTATTCAACCTAAACAACTTATTCTTATAAAAGGATCAAATGGAACTGGACTTTGGAAATTATTAAAATTAATTAAAAATAGAGTTGAAATTCAGGAGAATAATAATGCTGCCTGATTTTTTATTAAACTTCACTGATTACTTCCAACCTTTAAATTTATTTAAATATATAACATTTAGAACAATCGGCGCTCTTTTGACTGCTTTAATTATAAGTTTTATTTTTGGATCAAAAATTATTGAGTTATTAAAAAAATTCCAGAAACATGGTCAACCTATTAGAGAAGATGGTCCAAAAAGCCATATTATTTTTAAAGCTGGAACACCGACTATGGGTGGTTTGTTAATCTTACTTGCATTTACATCCTCAACAATTTTGTGGGCAAAATTAGATAATATATATATATGGACTGTATTAAGTGTGGCTATATCATATGGTTTTATTGGACTTATAGATGATTGGCTTAAAGTTTCAAAAAGATCACCTAATGGACTAAAAAGCTATCAAAAGCTTGTTCCACAGGTCATCATAGCTTTTTTTGCAGCTTGGATTTTACAGGAAAACACTCCTTTACATCTACAAAATTATTTATCGATACCCTTTCTCAAGGAAAGTATTGTCTTTTTAGGGATGTTTTATATTCCTTTTACTATTTGTGTAATTGTTGGTTCTTCTAACGCAGTTAATCTCACCGATGGATTGGATGGCCTTGCCATTGTTCCAGTTATGATTGCTGCAGCCTCCTTAGCTATAATTGCATATTTAGCTGGACATATTAACTTTTCAAATTACTTACAAATTAGTTATATTCCAGGCGTAGGTGAAATAGCAGTTTTATCAGGCGCTATAATTGGAGCTGGGTTAGGGTTTTTGTGGTTTAATGCTCCGCCGGCTATGGTTTTCATGGGTGACACTGGTTCTTTGTCTCTAGGCGGAGTTGTTGGAGTTACGGCATCAGCATCAAGACATGAATTAGTATTAATGATAATCGGAGGTCTTTTTGTTCTTGAGACTATATCTGTTATTATTCAAGTTTTATCTTTTAAATTAACTGGCAAACGTGTGTTTCGAATGGCTCCTTTACATCATCATTTTGAACAAAAAGGATGGGCTGAATCTACTATCGTAATTAGGTTTTGGATAATAGCAGTTATTCTAGCTCTAATAGGTTTATCTACACTTAAACTAAGGTAATAAATTGAATAATATTAATTATTATAAAAATAAAAATGTTGGAATTTTGGGCTTAGGTTTATCTGGTACTGCAGCAGCGAGAATATTAGTCAATTCTAACGCAAATATATTTGTTTTTGATGATAAAAAAGACATTTCATACACCCCTTCAAAAACTACATGGTTAAATTATAGAAAATGGCCTTGGGAAAAAATTAATGCTTTAATAGTAAGCCCTGGTATCCCAATTAACTCTCTAAGACAACATGAAGCTATTAAATTAGCAAAAAAACACAATATAAATATTATTAATGATATAGATTTGTTTTACCAAACAAAGCCAAAAGCTACAATTATTGGAATTACGGGAACCAACGGAAAATCAACTACTGTTGCGCTTCTGGATCATATTTTAAAGTTTAATAATATTAATAGTGTAATTGGGGGAAATTACGGATTTCCTGCATGTGAAATAATAGATCCAGGAGAAATGGGGGTCATTATACTTGAATTATCTAGTTATCAATTAGATGGCGTGTCGCAATTAACTTTAAATGGAGGTGCTATTATTAATATAACACCTGATCATTTAGATTATCATGAATACTTTGAAGCTTATAAAAATAGTAAATTAAAAATATTAAATTTTTTGGATAAAGGGTCATTATTTGTTTTAGATGAAACTAATCCATACTTAAAAGATATTGCTGAAAAAAAAGAATTTGAGCAAGTAACATTAGTAAAAGTAAATGCATTAAGCGGGGAAAAAATTGTTAATACAAATATATTTTTATCAGGAAAACATAACTTTATAAATACAGCTATTGCAGCAGCTCTAGCCAAAAAATTAGGGCTAGATGATAGACAAATAAAACTAGCAGTTAATGATTTCAAAGGATTGCCTCATAGGCTAGAGCCAGTTTATACATCTAAGAAAATAAAAATAATAAATGATAGTAAAGCTACTAATGGAGAGGCCGCTGCTGCTGCTTTAACTACGTTTAAAAATATTTATTGGATTGCTGGTGGGGAACCCAAAAAGGATGGTATTGGAAAAGCTTTAGAGTGTTTAGAGAACGTTCTAGAGATATTTTTAATTGGAGAATCCTCTAAAGTATTCTTGAAACAAATTTTAGATTCCAATAAAGATATTTCAGTAATGGATTGTTCTACTTTAGAAAATGCAACTAAACTTGCTATTGAAAAAGCACAGAAATCTAGACTGCAAAATATAGTGATATTGCTTTCACCCGCAGCAGCAAGCTTTGATCAATTCCAAAATTTTGAAGCTAGAGGCAATAAATTTAAAAATATAGTAAATGTAAATTATAAAGAAGGCAATTTGATATGTTGATAACACGTTCAGATAGATCAGCTATTGCACTCTGGTGGTGGACTATAGATAGAGTTTTACTAAGTTCATTTTTTATACTAGTGATTTTTGGTATTTTTTTAGTTATGGCTTCAAGTCAACATTTAGCAGAAAGTTTGAATATATCATCTCATCATTTTACTTTACGACACATATTATTTGGGCTGTTAAGTTTCCCCGTAATTATATTATTTTCTGTACTCAATGAACGTCAAACTAAAATAATTTGTATTGTTGGATTATTAATTTCTCTATGCTTGCTTTTATTTATTTTATTTGACGGTAGTAAAATAAAAGGGGCTCAAAGATGGGTGCACTTTCTAGGGTTTAGTTTTCAACCAAGTGAAGTCTGCAAACCATTTTATGTTATTGTTAATGCTTGGTTACTTTCGTTATGGATAGAAAAGAAAGAATTCCCAGGATGGTTATGGTCAATAGGGTCATTGATGATGGTTTCTATATTATTATTATTGCAACCAGATGTTGGCATGACCATTGTTGTAATATTGACTTGGGGGCTCCAGTTGTTCATAACAGGAATTCCATTAATTATAATAATTTGTTTAATATTAGCATTCCCATTATTTATTATTTTTGCATATCATAATTTTGATCATGTAAAGATTAGAATAGATAGTTTTTTTGATGGCAAAACATATCAAATATCAAAATCATTACAATCATTTGAATCGGGCGGACTTTGGGGTAGAGGCCCAGGCGAAGGATTTTATAAAAAGTCTCTGCCTGATGCACATTCTGATTTTGTATTTGCAGTAGCTGCAGAAGAGTATGGAGTATTAATATGTTGTGTAATTATAATAATTTATACTCTAATTATCTTTCGATCTTTTACCTTATCTTTTCTTAATAAAAATCTTTTTTTTATACTTGCAGTAAGCGGACTTGCTTTCCAATTTGGAATCCAAACTCTAATACATATGGCAAGCAACACAGATCTAATCCCAACTAAAGGTATGACATTACCTTTTTTATCTTATGGAGGATCGTCAATGATATCCTCTGCAATAACTGCAGGAATATTATTATCCTTAACAAAAAAGCACATCTCTTTAGAGCCTCTTACAAGACATAACAATATAAAGTTAAATAATGAATAAAAATAAATCAACCCATAAGAGTACAATAATCATTGCTACTGGAGGCACAGGAGGACATGTTGCACCTGCCTTATCAATTATAGCTAAGTTAATAGATCACAATTTAATTGTTATTACAGATATTAGAGGAGAAAAATTTTTTAAGAAATTTTATAATAATCAAGGTAAAAATATAAATAAGAATGATTTAAATCATCAACTAATCGTTCACGATATAACTAGCCCCAATAATAAAGGTTTAATAAAAAAATTAAAATCATTATTCCAAATTCTATTATCTACCATTAAATGTTTAAACTTATTTATAATCAACAAACCACAAATCATAATTGGATTTGGAGGCTATTCCTCAGTAACACCTTTAATAGCTGCTAAATTTCTTAGAATACCAATAATTATTCATGAACAAAATGCTGTTCTAGGAAGAGCTAATAGATTTTTATCTAAATTTGCAAATATTTTGGCTTTATCTTTTAAAGATACTAAATTTAATAAAAAAAATTATAAATCAATATTTATAGGAAATCCTGTTAGAGAAGAGTTTAATATAATTGGAAGATTAAAATACAATCCTCCAGAACAAGGAAAGCATTTTGGTATATTAATAATGGGAGGAAGCCTTGGAGCAAGTTTTTTTTCAGACAAAATCCCTGCTATATTATGCTCTCTTCCAATTGAACTGAAGAAAAAATTAAAAGTTTTTCATCAAGTTAAGGAAGAAGAAATCATTAATGTTAAAAAATTATATGACAAAAATAAAATAAACTCAGAAGTAAAATCTTTTTTCGAAGATATTTTTATACAATTTAAAAAGGCTCACTTAATCATAGCAAGATCTGGTGGCTCTAGCATAGCAGAAATTTTAGCTGCTAATAGACCTACAATATTTATTCCTTTACCTTCGGCGCTAGATAATCATCAGGAAGAAAATGCAAAGTATATTGTAAAAAAAAATGGAGGTTGGCTTTTAGATCAAAATAAAACAAGTCCTAAATTATTTAAAAAAATTTTAATAGATTTAATTCTAAATCCAAAAAAACTTAAAGAAGCAAGTATTCAAATAAAAAAAATTTCATCTTATCATTTAAGCCTTTGTAACAATAAAACACCAACAAGTTTTTTTATAAATATTATTACAAAACTACTACCATCAAATATAAAAAAAGATTTAAAATCATGAGCCAACTTCCAGAAAATTTAGGAATCATTCACTTTATTGGTATTGGTGGTATTGGTATGAGCGGTATTGCTGAAATATTAGTTCAATCTGGTTATTTAATTCAAGGAAGTGATTTAAATGAAAGTAATAATACTAATAGACTTCAAAAACTTGGAGTTAAAATTTTCATAGGTCAAAAAGCTTTAAATATTGAAAATGCAAAAATTATTGTGGTTTCAACAGCAATTTTAGATTCTAATATAGAACTCATAGCAGCAAAGAAATTATTTTTACCCATTGTACATAGATCAGAAATGTTGGGTGAATTAATGCGCTTAAAGCAATCTATAGCAATAGCAGGAACTCATGGAAAGACTACTACTACATCATTAATAGCAAGAATTGTCGACCAAAATGGAATGGATCCTACAATAATTAATGGAGGTATCATTTCAGCGTTAGGAAGTAACGCAAAACTGGGGAATGGGGAATGGATGATTGTGGAAGCTGATGAAAGTGACGGTAGTTTTGCAAAGCTTAATCCTACTGTAGCTGTAATAACTAATATTGACTTAGAACATCTTGATCATCACGGAACTGAGGAAAATTTAGAGAAAGCTTTTTTTAACTTTGTTTCATCTACTCCTTTTTATGGATTTATATGTTTGTGTATTGATCACCCTCGTGTTCAAAAATTAATTTCAAAGCTAGAAGATAAAAGAATAATTACATTTGGTTTATCAGCTAATGCAGATATCCGAGCTACAAATATAATTTATAAAAATAATAATATGAATTTTATTCTTAATATATCAAAAAGATTTAATTCTGAAAATAAGGTTTATAATATAGAATTTTCTATGATCGGGATTCATAATGTTCAGAATGCACTAGCGGCTATAAGTGTTGGGTTAGAACTAAATATACCAATAGAAAATATAAAAAAATCATTAAAAACATTTAGTGGAGTTCAAAGAAGATTTGAAAAGGTTGGTAAATTTAATAATGTATTAATTATAGATGATTATGGGCATCATCCAGTTGAGATAAATGCTGCACTGAGCGCAGCTAGGTTACTCACTCCTAAAAATAAAATTATCAGCATTTTTCAACCACATCGATACAGTCGCTTGAAAGATCTATTTAATGATTTTTGCAGTTGTTTTAATGACGCAGATCAAGTTTTTTTGTTGGATGTTTATCCAGCAGGAGAAAAAATAATTAAAAATTTTGAAAGTCTGGATTTAAGACAAGGCTTAAATAATTATGGTCACAAAAACGTAACCTATATTAAAGATCCAATTACACTAGCTAAATCTATCCTACCAATTATCAATTCAGGGGATTTAATCATATGCCTAGGTGCCGGAACAATAACTAAAATTGCAAATAATTTAGAACAAGATTTAAAAAATGAATATAAATAAATTAAAAAATAAGTTTTTTAATCAAATGAAGTTTGATGAAAAACTATCGTCTTTTACATGGTTTGGAGTTGGAGGAGACGCCGAAATACTATTTACGCCAGACAATATTGATAGAGTTATTAATTTTATTAAAGACAAACCAAAAAATTTAAGAGTTTTTATTATTGGTGCCGGGTCTAATATTCTAATCAGAGATAATGGAATTAAAGGAATAAGCTTACTTACTAAAAATTTGAATAATATTACTATGGATGAAAAAGGAGTAATTACTGCAGAATCTGGTGCAAACGATATTCAAGTTGCTCGATTTGCTAGAGAGAATGAGAGAACAGATCTAGAATTTTTAGTCGGCATACCCGGAACAATTGGCGGTGGCATAAGAATGAATTCTGGAGCGTTCGGATCAGAGTTTAAAGATGTCTTAATAGATGTTAATGCAATAAACCAATCAGGAGAATTAAAAACATTTACGTCCGAAGAGCTTGGAATGAAATATAGGCATATAGATTTAAGTTCTGATTGGATTTTTAATTCGGCAAGATTCAAAACATCTGTTGGTAATAAGAAAGATATTCAATCTAAAATGAAAGAGATTATTAGATTGAGAGGAAAATCTCAACCTACAGGAGTAAAAACTGGTGGAAGTACTTTCATGAATACATCTAAGTATAAAGCATGGGAACTTATAGATAAAGCCGGTTGTAGAGGCTTAAAATTTGGTGATGCCATGATTTCCGAAAAGCATTGTAACTTTATTATTAATACAAAAAAATCTTCTGCTCAGGAAATAGAGAATCTAGGAGAGCTAGTTAAAGAAAAAGTAATGGCATCCTCAGGTATTGATATGAATTGGGAAATTCAGAAAGTTGGGTTAAAATGAAAATAAAATCAGGAATGCATATTGTATTAATAAAAGGAGGATATGGAGCAGAGCGAGAGATATCATTAAAATCAGGAAAAACTTGTGCTGTAGCACTTAAAGAAAATGGTTTCAAAGTTTCTGAAATAGATTTCAATCAATCAATTGCTAATGAATTGACTATATTAAAGCCCGATGTTTGTTTCAATGCTTTGCATGGTCAATACGGAGAAGATGGCAATATTCAAGGATTATTAAATATTTTAAAAATACCCTACACACATTCAGGAGTTACAACATCTTCAATTGCAATGAATAAAATTCATTTCAAAAGAGTAATTACCAAGGCAACTGAGAATACAACAAATCCAATAAATTTTCCAAAATCATTGGAAATTGATGATGGCAAGACATTATCTGTTAAAGACCATAAAGGACCTTATGTAATAAAACCTATAAATGGAGGTAGTTCAGTTGGAGTACTTTTAATCAAAAATAATAATGAAGCTCCTTTAAAGAAGACATGGCCTGATAAATATTTAATGGCTGAATCATTAGTAGGCACAAGAGAGCTTACTGTTACTGTTTTAAGAGAGAAACCTTTATGTGTTACAGAAATCAAAACTGCAAAAAATAATGTTTTTTATAATTATGATGCTAAATATGCAAGCGGCGGATCTTTTCATGAAATACCAGCACAAATACCAACGGTTATTACTCAACAAGCCATGAACTGGGCTTTAAAAGCACATCAAATCATTGGATGTAAGGGTATTTCTAGAAGCGATTTCAGATATGATCCAAATACTAGTGAATTGTTTATGCTGGAAATAAATACTCAGCCAGGAATGACCAAAACATCTCTAGCGCCAGAACAATGTGCCTTTTGTAATATTAATATGGTTAAAATGGTAAGAATACTAATTGAGGAGGCAACTTACGAATGCTAAAATCAATTTTTAAAAATAATATAATTTATGAAAATAATGTAAATAGAAATACGATTGGAAAATATCCTAAAATTCAACTTATCATTTTATGTTTAGTGTTAGTTCTATTCTCAGTAATCTTCAATTTTTATAATAGTAAAAAATATAACTCAAAGCTAAAAAATATTATTGAAAATACAAATACTCTATTAATCAATTATGGGTTTTATTTGCAAAATATTTATATAAGTGGAAACAATAACCTACAAAGGGAAGATATTCTGAGTATAATTAATGATAAAGAATACAAAACTATATTTGATATTAATTTATTTAAAATCAGAAATAATTTATTATTGAATGAGTGGATTGAAACTGTCAAAATTGAACGTACGCTTCCAAGTTCTATAAAAATACAAATCATAGAAAAAAAACCTGTAGCTATTTGGCAAACAAAATTAGGTAATAAGTTAATAACAAAAGATGGAAGTATTATTTCAAATGCAAATGTGACTGCTTTTAAGAATAGCCTTCCTATAATCATAGGAAAAGGAGCAAATAAAGATGCTTTTTTAATCCTTCAAATTTTAAAAAAAAATCCTGATCTTTATAATAATGTGTGGTCTATAAGTTATATAAATAAAAGACGTTGGAACGTACATCTTAATCAAGGTGTAATAGTCCTCCTTCCCAGAACAAAAATATACGATGCATGGTCAAAAATTGGTTTTCTTCAAAAAAAATATAAAATATTGGATATAGGCTTAACTGAAATAGATATTAGAAATAAAAATCAAATTTTTGCTAAAATAAATTTTAATAAAAAATTATATTTAAAGAGGAAAAAATTATGAAAATAGTTAATTCTGTCAAAAAATATAAAAATATTACTACTGTTATTGATATTGGAAGTAGCAAAGTATCATGTCTAATTGGAAAGTCAGTAAATAATAATGACATCCAAATTCAAGTTTTGGGTTTTGGACAACATGCTTCTTTTGGTATTAACAATGGACTGGTAACAAACATGCATGAATTAGCAAATTCAATTGCACGTGCTGTAGAAGGAGCTGAGATAATGGCTGGTTTTCCTATAAAAAAAGTAAATTGTAGCCTATCAGGTGGTAACCCAATAACTAAAATTATACGTAATGTATTGACCTTAGATAATGGTCAAGTAGTAAAAAAAGATTTTAATAAAATTCAAAAAATAAATAATCAAAAACAAATAGAAAATTATACTCTTTTATCATCTTCTCCAATTAAATATATGATAGATAATGACAATATTGTAGAAAATCCAATAGGAATGTTCACCAATACTTTAACTGTAGACATATCTAATATATTTGGAAACAAAGTTGCCATTAAAAATATTACCAGTGCGATTGAATTATGTCATTTATTAGTTGATAAATTCATAATTACCCCAGAAGCATCTGGTTTAGCAACGATGATTATGGATGAACGTGAACAGGGAGCTACAATAATTGACCTAGGAGAAAATATAACTAGCATAGGGGTTTTTATTAAAAATAAAATAGTTTTTTCTGACTCAATTCCAATAGGTGGGGTACACATAACAAGTGATATTGTAAGAGGGTTGGGAACAAAAGCTGAAGATGCTGAAAAGATAAAAATACTTCATGGCTCAGCCCAAACTAATGAATTAGACGAATTTACAAATATACAAATCCCTATAATTTCAGAAGAGGGAGAGATTGTTACTCAACAAATTCCAAGAGCAATGTTAACCGCAATAATAAAGCCTCGAATTGAAGAAATTTTTGAAATAGTAAATAATAGATTGTCCTATTTTAAGTTAAATTCAAATTATACAAATAAAATGATTTTATGCGGTGGTGGAGCTAATTTAAATAGTATTAGAGAATTAGCAGCAAACTACTTTAATTGTAATGTTAGAATTGGACGTCCAATCGGTCTAATAGGACTCCCTGATATTGCACAGACACCGTCCTTTGCATGTTTAACTGGACTATTAATAAAAAGCTTAGAAAAAGAAAGGATGCCTATATCTGAAAAAACTAGCTCAGGGTTTTACAATTACTTTGGGAAAATAGGTAATTGGTTTGATAAAAATTTATAACAAATAACAATAAAAATTAAAAAACAACTATGGAGAAAATAATGACACTTAATATCACAATACCTAATAATATAAATGATACAAAACCAAGAATCTCCGTAATTGGAATTGGAGGAGCTGGAGGCAACGCTGTTAACACGATGATAAATTCAAATGTTGAAAATATAGAGTTTATAGTTGCTAATACAGATGGCCAAGCACTATCTAATAGCTTAACTAAAAGACAAATACAACTTGGTAAAAATGTAACTTCAGGTCTTGGGGCAGGTTCAAATGCTGAGACAGGAAGAAAAGCTGCAGAAGAATCTATTGAAGAGATTATATCAGAGTTAGGTGATATAAACATGCTCTTTATAACTACTGGAATGGGAGGTGGAACTGGTTCAGGAGCTGCCCCAGTAATAGCTAAAGCAGCGAAGGAAAAAGGTATTTTAACAGTAGCTGTAGTGACTAAACCTTTTGATTTTGAAGGACAAAAAAGAATGCAAATTGCTGAAAATGGTTTAGCAGAATTAAAAGGGAATGTGGATACTTTAATAATAATACCTAACCAAAATTTATTTAAAATTGCTAACGAAAAGACTACATTTGCTGAAGCTTTTAAAATGGCAGATGATGTTTTGTATCAGGGTATTTGTGGTATAACAGACTTAATAACAAACCCTGGAATGATAAATCTTGATTTTGCAGATATAAGAACTGTTATGGGTAATATGGGTAAAGCTATGATGGGTACGGGTGAAAGTTCAGGAGATGAACGAGCTAAAAATGCAGCAGAAGCCGCTCTTAATAACCCACTTCTTGATGATAGTAATATTAAAGGTGCAAAATCTATCTTATTAAATATAAAAGGGGGTCCAGATATGGCATTATTTGAAGTTGATGAAGCTGCTAGTAAAATCAGAAATGAAGTGGATGAGAATGCAAATATTATTTTTGGTTCATCAATAGATGAAAGCTTAGAAGGTATAATTAGAGTATCTGTTGTAGCTACTGGAATTAACAGCGAAGCTATAGAATTAAAAACAGATAAAAATGTAAACAAAGAAAATTTTGATAATTATCAACTACCTAAAGATAATTTTAATATTAAAAATATTAAAGAAAATACTATTTTAGAAGAAACAAACACCAACGAAGAAATAAAATCCAATTTATTACATAATATTCAGTCTGAACAAAGTGATTTAGAGGTGCAAATTAAAAATTTAAACAAAAATAAAGAAATTAACCTAAATTTTGAGACCAGTAATAAAAAAGAAAACTATGAAAATACTTCACTTACTTCAATGGATAAAGTGGAGTTAGAAGTGTTACTAGATAAAAAACCTAATAACAGCTTTACAGAAAAAAAACCTGAGAATATTTTAAAGCGATTATCAACATTTTTTAATAACAGTAAAATAGAGGAACAAAAAGTAGAGCCTAATATTGCTAATTCTAAATTTGACAGTATAAATCAAAATAAAAAATCAGTTGAAGATTTAACATATGATGAAAGTCAAAATATTGAATTAAAGAGTGAAAATTCTGAGGATTTATTTAACCAATATAAAAATAAAGATATTTCAAAACATCAAATTAATTTAATTGATATAGAACAAAATAAAGATAGTATAGATGAAAATATCCTAGAAATACCAGCTTTTCTTAGGAGGCAAGCAAACTGATTAAAACAAAAAAAATTGAAACATTTAGTAATTATAAGTGATTTGTATTTATTATAGAATTGTATAAAAGTTAATAATAAATAAAGGTTATTAATATGAATTTTATCAATGCTACAGTTAATACTAAAACTATAATGCAAACTACTTTAAAAAATAAACTATTATTTAATGGTGTTGGAATACATAATGGTAAGGCAGTCAAAATGTCTATTGAACCTGCTAAACCTAATACTGGAATTGTTTTTAAAA
>CAZWGZ010000030.1:0-14225 GCA_964633395.1 uncultured Rhodobacterales bacterium | reverse complement strand
CTTTAGGAAAAAGGTCTTATAGTTTACCTATGTCTCCTCCAAAAGTGCTGAAGATAATAGAAGGAAGTTAATAATAAATTTATGTAATTATTATTCGTAGATATTTTATAAATTTGATTAACATTGTTATGTATATAAATTAATGTATAAATAACATGTTAATTAAATGAAATATTTATTATGTCAGAAAACAAAAAAACTATAATAATAATTGCTTATATATCAGCTTTCCTTGGAGTTTGTGGTCATGCAAGTTCTGAATTCTTTGTTAAATTATCAGGTATTTCAGGTGTTGAAGTTTCTGTCTGGCGTTTTGGTATCGGAGGATTAGCGTTATTAATATTGTCTTTAATTAACCCTTCCTCACGTAATCTAGTTTCTCCATTAAAACAAAAATTTCTACCAATTGTTACTTTGTCAGTATTTGGAATGGCTTTTGGTCAATTTTTATTTCACTGGGCACTAGATTTTGCATCTGTAGTTCAAGTTGCCACTATGGTGACTATCATGCCAATTGGAGTTGTTTTTGTTGCTAGAGTAGTTGAAGGAACAATAATTACACCACCTAAAGTAATAAGCGGTATTGGAGCTTTTTTAGGATGTGTTTTTTTATTAACTGATGGATATTTAGATCAGTTAAGTGGATCTGGAAATAGTATAATAGGTATATATTTATCAATAGGATGTGCACTAATTGGTTCAGTATACCTCGTATTAGTAAAACCTTATGTACAAGATTATGGACCAATAAGAATGACTACATACACCTTTGTTCTTGGTTTTATAGCTTTATATCCTTCAATTGGACTTATCTGGGGTATATGGGTAAACCCTTTTGATTTATTTGATAGAACAAGTGTTGAGTACCTCTCAATAATTACTCTTGGTGTTTGGAACACATGCATAGCTTTTATATTATGGTTATGGGGTTTATCAAAAATACCTGACGTTGCTAGAGGTAACTACCTTTTTTTTCTAAAGCCAGTTATTGCATTATGTTTAGCTTTTTTTGTATTAGAAGATAATATTACCATTAATCAATTCATTGCAATCATAGTTATAACAGGATTTGTTTTAATGGAGATTTTTTATTCTTCACTTTCTAAATTATTTAAAAGATAATGATTGATGAAAAAAGAAAAAGAATACTCGTATCAATTTCTTATATGATATTAGCTTCTTTACTTATTGCTGCAACAACAATACTTGCTAAAACTTTAGGTACCGATAAATTAGGTGCTCCCCTAAACCCTTTACAAATAAGTAACTCTAGATTTTTTTTTGCATTTATTTTAATAACAATAATTTTTATTAAAACAAAAACAAAAATAATAAAGCCTAATATTAAAATTCATATTGCAAGATCTTGTGCCGGTTGGTTAGGGATAAGTATTCTATTTGGAGGTTCTAGTATTATTCCTGTTTCTGACGCTACAGCTCTAATATTTACGAATCCTATTTTTACAATGCTACTAGCTATTCCAATTTTAGGAGAAAGAATAAAATCTATTAAATGGCTTGCAGCTTTAATTACATTTGTCGGCGCAATAATATTAATTAGGTCAGAAAATAATACCATAGTTATTGAGCCTATAATATTGTTATTGCTTTTGGGAGCAGCCATACTTGGTTTAGAATCTATATTTATAAAAATGCTTACTAATTTTGAAAATCCTGTACAAATTTTATTTATTAATAATGGAATAGGATTATTTATTTCATTAATACCATTATATTTTATATGGCAAAACCCAACTTATCTTCAAATATTTGCTATGTTTGGAATTGGAGCACTAATGTTATGTGCACAATCATGTTTTATTCAAGCTCTTAAAAGAGGTGAAGCACATTTTGTTGTCCCTTATTTTTATAGCACGTTAATATTTGTTACTTTCTATGATTTTTTAATTTTTGAAATAATTCCGGATAAGATTAGTATTTTTGGCGCAACTATAATTATACTAGGTGGATTAACAATGTATTTAAGTGAGATTAAAATTAAATTAATTAAATCGTAACACTAGAGTTTTTACAAAAATTAATATAAAAAATTATTTAATTATTATATTTTAATTGTTTAAAGGAATTAATACTTATGAACATTGGACTTATTGGACTTGGTTCAATGGGCTATAATTTAGCCAAAAACCTTATATCTAAAAATTTTACTGTGCATGCTTTTGAAAAAAACGAGAAGATTATTAAAAAAATTGCATCTGAGAAAATAATAAAGTTACATTTAGAAAGTACTCTCAAAGAATTATGTAATAAAACACCTAGTCCAAGAATAATAATGTTAAGTCTCCCGGCGGATAAAATTGATCAATGTATTGATGAATTAACTAAATATTTAAACCCAAATGATATTATTGCAGATCTAGGAAATTCTTTGTATCTAAAATCAATAGAAAGATATCGACGTTTATCAGATCAGAATATTGACTTCTTAGGAGTTGGAGTTTCTGGAGGACCTAGAGGGGCAAAATTAGGTCCTGCTATTATGTCAGGTGGATCTCAAGATGCTTGGAAGAAAACAAAGCATATATTTAATTCAATAGCAGCAAAAGATAATAATGATACAGCTTGTTGTTACTTTGGCTCTGCTGGCGCTGGTCATTTTGTTAAATTAATTCATAATGGCATTGAATATGCTCTTATGGAATCATTAGCGGAGATAAGTTGTGTTCTTATGAACGCTTTTAATATGGATCAAGAAAATCAGGCTAATGCACTTAAAAAGATTTTAAATACTGAAACCTCATCTTTTTTATTAGAAATTACATCAAAAGTTTTAAATGCAAAAAATGATGCTGATCAATATTTTATTGACCAAATTGATAATGAAATTGGACAAAATGGAACAGGTACTTGGACTATAAATGCAGCCTTAGAATTAGGAGTTAGTATTCCTTCAATATATTCAGCAGTTTCAACTAGATCTAGCTCTAATTATTTTAATTACAAAAAAAAAGAACTATTATCAAATGATAAAAAACCATTGTTGGATTTCAATGATATAAATTTGGAAGAAATTATATTCTTTAATTTTGCTTGTTCTCTTTATCAAGGACTTACACTAATTGAAGCTTCTAATAAGTGGGATTATTTTGACTTTAAACTTAAAGATATATTTAAAGCTTGGAGTGCAGGTTGTATTTTACAAGGAAAATATTTGAAATTGATGTCTACTGAATATAATCAAAAAAATAAATTAGATTTAAATTTTCTATATAATATTATACATAAAAAAACTTCTGAAAACTTATTAAGTATAAGAAAGTTTAATGCTGCAGCTATAAATTTAGCAATACCCTCCCCTGTATTATCAGCAAATCTAGCGTATTATGATCTAATGTTCTCAGAACATAAAATTGGAGAAACAATTCAATTACAAAGAAGTTTTTTTGGTCTTCATCCATTAAAAGAAAAAGAAACTAATAAAGTTTTAAAGCCGTATTGGACTAAGTTATGAAGAATAAATTCATCACCATTCTTTTGATGGGCGTTGCAGGAGCAGGAAAAACAACTGTTGGTAAAGTTTTAACTGATAAAATAAATGGTTATTTTATTGAAGCTGATGATTTTCATGGGGAAAACAATATTAAAAAAATGAGTGCAGGATTTCCTCTTAATGATGATGATAGATATGATTGGTTAATAAAAATTAAAAATGAAATTTTAAAAAGAAAAGCAAAACAAAATTTAATTGTTGCCTGTTCTTCATTAAAAGAAAAATATAGAGAATTATTAGGGACAGGTAATTATAAATTAGTTTTTTTAAAAGTAGATAAGTTAACTGCAAAAAACAGAATAAATAGCAGAGATGATCATTTTATGCCAGAAACTCTTGTTGACAGTCAATTTTCTATTCTAGAAGAGCCTGAAAATGCATTGGTTTTTGAGCAAAGTCTAAATCAAGATCAAATAGTTAATGAAATTATAAAACAGTTAAAAATAGTTATATGATTGGATTAAATACTTTTCTTCAATAAAATTAATCTAATAATTACTTAATTAAAGGGTAAATAAATTGAGAATTTCATGTTTACAAACCAACCCTAAAAAATCAATTGATGATGCCCTTAAAGAAGCTTTAGAACTGGCTAATTTAGCTATAAAAAGCAAAGCTGAATTTTTATTTCTTCCTGAATTTTGTGGAGGATTAATCAGTGATGGAGCTCACTATTATCCTCCAAACGACAAAGAGGAAGAACATTTATTTTTAAATGAATTTAAAAAATTTTGTTATAAAAATTCAATCTGGTGCTTAATTGGCTCTATTGCTATTCAATCAGAAAACAATAAAATCTTTAATAGAAGTTATATTATCAATAATAAAGGAAATATAATAAGTAAATATGATAAAATTCATATGTTTGATATCTCAATCAATGGAGAAGAACATAAAGAAAGTGATACCATAGAGCCTGGAAGTAAGGCAGTAATAGCAGACACTAAATTAGGTAAAATAGGTCATACTATATGTTATGATCTTAGATTTCCTAATCTATTTAGATCATTAGCAATTAATGGAGCAGAAATAATAGTTGTGCCTTCTGCTTTTACTAAAAAAACAGGGCAGGCTCACTGGCATATATTAAATAGGGCTAGGGCTATAGAAAATTCATCATACGTAATAGCTCCTTGTTCTGTAGGATCTATTGAAGGTGGTGGAGATTGTTTTGGTCATAGCCTTATAATTGATCCTTGGGGAACAGTTATTGCTGACGGCGGATATGAAAGAGGGATTATTTCTTCTGAAATTGATGTTTCAAATGTGCATTTAACCAGGAAACAATTGCCAAGTTTAAAACATGATAAATTATTTAATTATTAAAAAATAAATATTTTTTGAAAAGAGTAAAATGGTTGAAACTATTAAAAATTATATTAAGCATCACGATTTACCGGACAATCTTGAGGTAAAAGATGATTTTAAAGAAATATATAATGTAATGGAGTATTCTAAACAAAATATGTTTATTACAGGAAAAGCAGGTTCTGGAAAAACAACTTTGTTAGAATACTTTAGGATTAATTCAAAAAAAAACTTTGTTATCCTTGCTTCCACTGGAATTTCAGCAATAAAGGCAAAAGGTAAAACCATTCATTCATTTTTTTTATTTCCACCAAGAATTTTAATTAATGAAAAAATCAAAAGGTTACCAAGTAAAATAATTGGTAAAGTTGAAACAATATTAATTGATGAATGTTCAATGATTAGGTCAGATGTATTAGATGGTATAGACCAATCTCTTAAATTAAATAGAAGAAATGAAGAAATTTTTGGAGGTGTGCAAATAATCCTCTTAGGAGATATATATCAACTTCCTCCGGTAGTAAGAGATAATGAACAAGAAATTTTTAATAACTTTTACCCTCAAGGTCATTATTTTTTTAACTCAAACTGTTATCAATCTTCTTATATAAAAACTTTTGAATTAGAAAAAGTGTATAGGCAAAAAGATAAAATATTTTTGAATGTTTTAAATAAAATTAGATTAGGAAATGTTACAAACGATGATCTTTTAATCATTAATGAAAGAATAATAAATGATTATTCAGAAATACCTGACGAAACAATTATATTATCTCCAACTAATAGAAAAGTTGATAATATAAACAACTTAAATCTTCAAAATATTCAAAGTAAGTCTTTTATATTTAAATCATCACAAACTGGGGACTTTAAAGATAGGCCTGCACATGAAACTCTTGAGTTAAAAGTTGGAGCTCAAGTAATGATGGTAAAAAATGATACCAAATTTCCTAAAAGGTGGGTTAATGGTTCAATTGGTGTCGTTAGTCAATTAGATGAAAAAAGTATTCATTTAAAAATAAAAAATAATGTTTATAAAATAATACAAGATACATGGGATAGATTTAATTATACTATAAAAGATGGTGAAGTAAAACATGAAGTAGTTGCTACCTTTACACAATATCCTATTAAGCTAGCATGGGCTGTAACAATACATAAAAGCCAAGGTCAAACTTATGAAAATGTAATTATTGATTTAGATAATGGAACATTTGCTGATGGACAAACATATGTAGCTCTTAGTAGATCTGTTTCTTTAAAAGGAGTTTTTTTAACAAGAAAGATAAAACAGTCAGATATTATATTTAATAATAGAATTAGCAATTTATAAATTTTATTTTTAAAATTTAAGTTTTATTTTTTCTCTATACGCTATTAGCAATCCTGAAAATCCTATCAGACATAGGCCAATAAGAATAGAGTAAGAAGGCCAGTAACCAAAAATAATTTTACTCCATAATGTCGCAAATATTAAGTAAGAATAGTCCAAAGGTGCAAGCCAGCTACTTTCTGCAGACTGATATGCCTTTGCTAAAGCTATATTACCTATTAGATTTAATAAAGAACACAAAAATGCAAATCCAAGTATTAAGATTGTTAAATTAGGCCATCCTATTCCTATAAATGGCATTTCTATAATCAAATATTTTGAAGAAAAAATGAATTCAAAGAAAATAATCCCAACAAACGCTGATAACAAAAAAATAATTCCAACTGCTAAAGTAAGAGAAAAAACACTTTCCATACGGCAATATTTACGAATTAATATAATATTACATGCATAAAAAAAACCAGCTAAAACAGGTAATAATTGATCATATTTAAATTTATAAGACCAAGGTTCCAAAATAATTAAAGTACCTATCAAACCAATAATTAAAGCTGTTAAGCGCCAAATACCTACTTTTTCTTTTAGTATTACAATAGCTAATATTAATACAAATAATGGATAAGTGTATAATCCAGCTGCCATTTGAGCTACTGAAAGTGAGGGTGAAGCTGAAAAAAAACAAAACATACAGCAAGTCATCATCAACGCCCTTAAATATACAGGCTTCCAATTGATTGGGAATAATGTTTTTATACCAAGAGATAAATGAGCAATTAATATAAGGATAATAATATTAAAAAATGATCTCAGAAATTGTAATTGCCAAAAACTTGTATCAGATGACATTAACTTAATTAAAGAATCTTGAAGTGACAGGACTATCACACCTAAAATAATTAGAGAAAGAGCTAAAAAACGATTATCTTCTTTTTGAGGATTTAAAATATTTAAATTCATTTATTAATTCTTTTGAGCAAGAGTATTTATATTCAATATAGTTTTTCTATTTCTTTATAATAAAAATCAGTAATTTTTTGTCGCTTTAATTTTAATGTAGGTGTCATTTGTCCATTTGCAAAATTAAACCCATCATCAGCAATCAAAAACTTTCTTACTTTATTTTTTTGAGAAAGCATAGTGTTTGTTTCATTAATAACATCTTTTAGTAATTTTCTTAATATTACCTTTTCATTATTAGTTCCTTTTAGAGGCAAATCGCTTGGAACAATAATAGCAATTAAAAAGGGTCTATTTTGTCCATATATTAAAACTTGATCTATTTCCTTTGAACTCATGAGTAAATTTTCAATTGGCACAGGAGAAATATTTTCTCCACCTGAATTAACAATCATTTCGTTCTTTCTACCTGTAACTTGAATATAATTGTCTTTATCAATAAGCCCTATATCTCCAGTATGAAGCCAATTATTAATTATAGTACTATCTGTAGCCTTTTGGTTTTTCCAATACCCTTTCATCACTGAATTACCTTTGACAAGTATTTCATTTTCTTTAGATAGCTTTACTTCTAATCCTTTGATAGGTGGGCCTACAGTTTTTAATTTTATATTAGTTATAGGATTAGTTGAAATGATTGGGCCACATTCGGTTTGTCCATATCCTTGAAGTATTTTAATACCCAAAGCATTAAAAAACAGTCCTACATGCTCATTGAGCGCAGCTCCTCCAGAAATAAATGTTTCTAATTTACCACCGAACCTGTATTTAATCTTTTTTCTTACTGAAAATGTTAAAAATAAATCAATTATTTTTTCAATAAAATTAAGATTATTGTTAAATTTTTTAATACCTAAATCTAGGGCTTTAAAAAATAGTTTTTGAGAAATTTTGTTTTGTACTGAAATCTGAGAAATTATTCTTTTATGTAGAACTTCATATAATCTTGGAACAGCAATCATTAGAGTTGGGTTTACGGTTAATAAATCATTAGTTAACTGATCTCTATTTTCATTAAAGTAAATTTCACCACCTATACATAAAGGCAATAAAAAACCGGCCGTATGTTCATAAGCATGAGATAATGGTAGTATAGATAAAAACCTATGGTTTTTTACTTTTATATCTTTTAATAACTCTTTTGCCCCGTTAATATTGGAAATAATAGAGTTATGACTTAACATAACACCTTTTGGAAGATTACTTGTACCCGAGGTATAAATTATACAGGCCAAGTCATCTGCTTTAATATCATCAACATAATTTTCTATAGTTTTATTTAAGTTACTTTTAGATCCCATTTCAATTAATTCATCAAAAGTTAAAATTTTAAAACTTTTACAAACAAACAATTCTTTATTTGAGTTATCTAAAAGTATAATAAATTTTATTTTTTTTATTTTTTTTATAAATGTTAAAATTTTTGAACATATAACAAAGTTTGTAAAAATTACGGAAGTGTCTGAATGCAAAATTAGATGCTTTAACTCTTCTTCATTACTAGTAGTATAACCTGGAACTGTTATAGCTCCTAACATGTTTACTGCTAGATCAGATATGCACCACTTATAGCTATTTTCATCTATGATAGATAATTTATCATTTTTTTTAATACCAATTAAATCTAAACCATGAATGACTTTTAATAAGATATCTCTACTTTTATTCCATGTAATAGAATTCCATTCTGAATTATTTTTATACCAAAATAGTGGTTTGTCTTTATAAATTTTAACATTTTTTAAATATACTGATGAAATTGTATTCATAAAAAAAACCTAATTTTTAACTAAATAATAACATATTTATCAATACATAAAAAAATTAATTTAGGAATTTTTTAATTTAATATTATAATAAAAATTTAATATATTATTGTTCAGGAAAAACCAAATTTTGCCAAATAAACTGATAATTCTATTCTTACTAATAATATTAATAGCTTTAATATTTGTATTAACTAATCAAGAAAAAAACATAATTAAATCTAATTTTAATCCAAATTCAGTTGGGAAAAATATTACTGAATATCTTAAATTAAAGGAAAGTAAGTTAAATGATATAAAAGAAGGTGTTCAAAAGAGAGTTATATGGGCCAATAAAGAAAATCAAAAAACATCTTTATCAATTATATATATTCATGGATTTTCTGCATCTTCAGAAGAAATAAGACCTCTTCCTGATCTTATAGCTAAAAGATTAAAGGCTAATTTATTTTATACAAGATTAAAAGGTCATGGAAGAGATGCAATAGCTATGAGTGAAGCTTCTATTAAATATTGGATAGATGATCTGCATGAGGCAATTGAAATAGGATCAAGAATTGGTGATAAAGTTATAGTTATTTCTTCATCAACAGGAGGAACTTTGAGTTCAATTGCATCTTTAGATAAAAGTTTATCTAAGAATATTTTAAGTTTTATTTTTATTTCACCAAATTTTGGTATTAACCATAAACTAGCAAAGTTGTTAACATGGCCTTTAGCTAAGTATTGGTTAAAAATTTTTATTGGAGAGATGAGAGAAATAAAACCTAGGAATGAATTAAATGCTAAATTTTGGACTCTTAAATACCCTAATAATGCTCTCATTCCTATGGCAAATTTAGTACAAAGAATAAATAAAGAGAATTTTAAAAACGTGAATACACCTGCTCTTTTCTATTATTCTCTTGATGACAAAGTAGTTAAAGCAGAAAAAACAATTGAGTTTATATCAAAATGGGGTGGCAAAACTAAATCTATAAATGTGACAATGACTAAATCAGATGATAAGTACTCACACGTAATTGTTGGAGATATAATTTCACCAAATCAAACTAAAAATGCTGTGAATAAAATTCTGGCATGGATACAGGAAATAAGAAAATAAGTATTTTAAGAAATTAAATTTTAAAATATTGAAATTTGACCCTGTAACGGGACAATTAATTCAGGTTTAAAGCAATATTTAATAGCCCAACTATGTTAATCTACAAGTCAGAAAAAAATTAAAAAGAGTTTTTTTATTTCTCAAAAAAACGATCAATAAAATCTATTTTAATAATCAAAATAAGTAAAATATACAAAAAAATAAAAAGGTATGGCAAGAAAAAATTTGCCATACCAAAATAATTTAAATAGCTTTCAATAAAATTTCTCTTGGCTTTCTTTCTTCGGGAACTTCTCTTAATAGAGATATAGTTAAAAGACCATTTGATAATGTTGCATCTTTGACATCAACATATTGTTCCAAACGAAATTTTTGTTCAAAAGAACGTTTAGCAATACCTTTATAGAGGTATTGAGTATTTTTCTCAATATTATCATTGCCTCCAATACCTTTAATAGTAAGAACACCATCATGAATATCAATAGAAATATCTTTTTTGTTAAACCCAGATAGGGCAAGAGTTATTTCATACTCATCAGCCGATATTCTAATTAAATCATATGCAGGAAAGGAGTTCTGTTTTTGTGTCGACACAGTCTCAAGTTCATTAAAAAGATTATCAAATCCAACAAAAGATCGAAGTGCAAGTGTAGGTAATATAGTCATATTATTCTCCTTATAAAAGCGAGTTTTATTAAACATCCCAATATGGCGATGCTTTAGTTAAATTATGTGACCCTAAAGGCATCACTTAATATAAATTTGTATTGAAAAACTTTTTTTCAAGACTTAATATTAAAAAAAATATGGAGATTTCTTTTTGTTAATTGATAAAAATTTAGATACTTTAATTGTTGGTGCTGGTTTCGCTGGTATGTATTCCCTTTATAAACAAGTTTCAGATGGTTTTAAATCTGAAATCTATGAACAAGGCGATGGCGTGGGCGGAACATGGTATTGGAATAGGTACCCAGGTGCAAGATGCGACATTGAAAGTATGGACTATTCATATTCATTTTCAGAAGAATTGCAACAAGAGTGGAATTGGAAACAAAAATACGGAACTCAACCAGAGCTTTTAGATTATGCAAATTATGTGTGTAAAAAGTTTGATTTGAAAAAAAATATAAATTTTAATACAAAAATAACTAAAGCAGAATTTAATAATAAAACAGATAAATGGTTAGTTAAAACAAATAAGAATGAATTAATTGAATGTAAATATTTAATTTTGGCTACAGGAAATTTATCAACTCCTAACACTCCTAATATTAAGGGTATCAATAATTTTGAAGGAAATGTTTATCATACGGGTGCTTGGCCTAAAAAAATGCCTAATTTTGAAGATAGAATAGTTGGAATTATAGGTACAGGATCATCTGGAGTTCAATCCATACCAATTATTGCTGAAACAGCTAAAAAATTATTAGTATTTCAGAGAACGCCAAATTTTAGTTTGCCAGCAAGGCATTCCGAACTCCCTGTAAAAAAGAGAGAAGATTATAAAAAAGATTATAAAAAATATCGAAACCTTGCAAAAAACTCTTCATTTGGAATTGCTAAATACCAACCCCCTACTCAATCAGCATTTGATGTAAATGATGAAGAAAGAAATAAGATTTATCAAAAAGCTTGGGAAGAAGGAGGACAAGCAATGTTATTTTCTTTTACTGATTTATTAACTAACCAAAAGGCTAATGATACTGCAGCAGAATTTGTAAGAAATAAAATAAGAGAAACGGTTAAAGATAAAGCATTAGCTGAACAACTTTGTCCTTTCGACCACCCTATTGGTACAAAAAGACTTTGTTTGGATAGTCATTATTTTGAAACATATAATAAGAAAAATGTTTCATTAATAAATATTTCTCAACATCCAATAGATCAAATTAATGTAAATGGATTAAAGATTAATGAAAAAGAATATTTGTTTGATGATATTGTTTTTGCAACTGGATTTGATGCTATGACTGGTGCAGTTAATGCTATTGAAATATCTAATGATAAAGGTATAACTTTAAAATCTACATGGAATAATGGGCCTAAAACTTATTTGGGAATAATGGTTTCAGACTTTCCAAATTTATTTATGATAACTGGACCTCAAAGTCCTGGTGTTAAAAGTCAAATGATTTTATCTATAGAACAACATGTTGACTTCATTCACTCCTTAATTAAACATAAAAAAAGTAATAATTACAATACTATAACTGCAAAAGCTAAAAATCAAGATGAATGGGTTAATCATAATAATGAAGTTGCTCATAATACATTATATCCATTAGCACATTCGTGGTATAATGGTGATAATATAGCAGGTAAAACAAGAAATTTTATGCCTTACGTCGGAGGGGTGGCTAATTATAAAAATATTTGTGATGAGATAGTTAAAGATAATTATAAAGGCTTTGAATTCTCATAATAATTTAAAATAGGAGTGTCATATGGAAATCTCTAACATAGAAATTACGTCATATAATATACCTTTGCCTGAACCTGTTGAAGCCTATGCTGCGGGTATTATGAAAGCTTTTGATTTAGTAGTATGTAAAATTAAAAATGACGACGGAATAGAGGGTGTTGGCTATATTACGGTTCACGAAAACCAAGGACAAGCAATAGCTACAATAATAAAAAATAGTTTTGTACCTATACTAGTGAATAAAGATCCAAGGTTAATTGAATTACTTTGGAAAAATATGTGGAAAGCTACACATTATGCAGGACGTGGAGCTCCTGTAAGCTTCGCAATAGCAGCAGTAGATGTTGCTTTATGGGATTTAAAAGGTAAATGTTTAAATGAACCATTATGGAGACTTTTAGGTGGATTTAATAAAAATGTTTTAGCTTATGCAGGAAATATTGACTTAAATTTTACTATAGAAAAACTTCTTGATGGGGCTTCAAAATCCTTAGAAGATGGTTTCAAGTCTATCAAAATGAGATTAGGAAGAGATTTGCTTTCTGAAGATTTAAAAAGATTGGAAGCCATGAGAAATTTTCTTCCAGGTAATATTAAGCTTATGGCTGATGCAAATGAAGCATGGAGAATAGATCAAGCAGTTAAAGCATTTAAAGAAATTGAAAAATTTGATTTAGTTTGGTTAGAAGAACCTATTAAGCCAGATGACTATAATGGTTACGCATTTCTTCGTTCATTGGGAAAAATTCCTATTGCTGCAGGAGAAAATCTTCATACTTTAGCTGAGTTTAATCATTTGATAAACGTAAATGGTGTTGATTTCTTAGAGCCTGACCTAACAACTTGCGGAGGCATAACCCCATTTATGAAAGTCGCTAAACTTGCTGAAATCAATAACTTACCTATATGTGCTCATGGAGCACATGATCTTCATGTTCATCTTTTAGCTGCATGCTCTAACGCATCTTATCTAGAGTTTCATGCTTGGAGAATAGATGAATTTACTGATAATTCTTTAATTATTAAAAATGGATTTACACAACCTCCAGATAGATCAGGTCATGGTATTGTTTTTGATTTTGATAAATTAAAGAAATATTTAATCTGATTAATATGAAATAATTCAATCAGCTAATTAATAATTCCAATAATAAGAGAGACTTATGCAAGCAAATAAAACTATAAAAGATTATGGCTCTGAAATGTTGTCAAACGCAGAAAGTTCTACTGATCAAAAATTTGGTTCTTTTTATCTTTCTAGGTTATTGGGGTTTAAAATAAGTTATAAAGATAATTTATGTATAGTGAATTTTGAAGCACTTCCAACAATGTTTAATCCACAAGGTTCTTTGCATGGTGGAATTATTGCTACTGCAATGGACATATCAATGGGGCACCTTCTTCATCAAACAACAGGTGCAGGTGCTACTTTAGAAATAAACATAAAATACCTTTTACCAATAATTAGTGAACATGTAACCTGTGAAGGCAGTTTTTTAAGAAATGGGAGATCTATTAGTTTCCTTCAATCTCATATGTATAAACAAGATGGTAAATTAGCAGCTTATGCAAGCGCAACATGGAAACCTTTATAAAGCTAGTTAATCTTTGAATTTTCTCATATCACAATATTCCTCTGCGGTTATGTTATGATAAATAATATTGTCGTAATCCAATTTAACTGGGTCTGGATCGACAATTTCAATTTTTATTCTTCTGGCAATAGCAATTCTAAGAGCAATAGTAGTAATGTTTACACTAAAAGAAGTTCCAATAAAAATTATTTTTTTTGCTGAATTCATCCATTTTTCTGCATCTGAAAT
>CAZWGZ010000029.1:0-14435 GCA_964633395.1 uncultured Rhodobacterales bacterium | reverse complement strand
GGTTTATAAGCTGCTAAAGATCCTATAATAATAGCCCCAAACAATGCGATTGTCATTGCAACAGCAGCTAATGATAATGTTACAGGCATTGCCTCTAGTACCACATCTATTGCTGGTCTTTGTTTTCTAAGAGAATATCCTAAATCACCTTGTGTTAAATCAGCTACAAATCGACCAAACTGAATATATATAGGATCATTAAATCCGTGTTTTTCAGAAAATTCTTTTCTAACTTCTAATGGAGCATCAATTGGTAAATAAAGATGGCCAGGATCGCCTGTAAGGCGAGCAAGAAAAAAAACCATTATAAAAAGACCAATAACAGCTAAAAGACTAGATAAAATACGTCTAGATAAATAATTTTTCATATTATTAACAGTAAATTAAAATAATAATTTCGACCAGAATTAACTCTGGTCGAAATAAGTTTTGTTAAAATGTTTAATTAAATTTTACTTGCGATACCTGTAATTGACTATTGGTGGCAATTGATGGTGTAAAATCTATCCTTGGGTTTACTCTTGAAAAACCAACCATATGAAACATTTGGACATCTGGAACTATATCTTGATGAAGTCTTCTTTGAACTTCCTGCCAAGTATCTCTCCTTTTGTCACCAGTAGCTGCTGTAGCAGCCTTTATACCAGCTTCAACTTTACTGTCACATGTAGTTGATTGAGCTCCTTCACAAGCGTATTTATTATACATTGAAAAAACTGCATCACCATTATTATTATCATGCTGACCTTGAACTAAAGTTGGACCGCGATCTTCTGCATATGGCCGACTTAAGAAATTTAACCATCCAGCAGTTTCCATCATTTTAATTTTAAGATTAAAACCTGCTTCTGATAACATTGCATGCATAGCTTCCATTGCCTCTGTTGAATTAGGATAAATACCTAATCTACCTATTATGACAATTTCTTTTCCAACATCAACACCATCTGCTTTTGCTGCAGCTACAAGTTTTTTTGCTTCTGCCAAATTATATGGCCAAGGCTTTAGTCTAGGATTATGACCGTTAATGCTTGGAACTACGATTTGTGTCTGAGGAACAACTCCTGCTGCAAATATAGTACCTCTTAAAGCATCAAGATCTATCGCTAAGTTCATAGCTTTTCTTAAACGAATATCATCTAAAGGTTTCTGAGACATGTCAATTCTGAGTCTTGCTGTTTCTGAATTAAAATAACTAAAGTCCATCTTTGGATCTGTTGCATCTTGCACAGCTATATTTGGAGCTATATCAGCCTCACCTGTTTTTACCATAGCGGCTCGAACAGCAGATTCTTTTCTAAACACATACATCACATCTTCTACAACTGGGGTACTTCCCCAATATCCAGAAAATCTTTTTAATGTAACAGATTGACCAGGTGTCCACTTACCAAAAACATAAGGTCCAGTTCCTTGAGGATTACGTTCGCCTTTTGCTTCTTGAGTGTTTGGACTTGTTATGGACATAATTCCCATCATAGCTGGCATAATAGGTTGTGGTGTTTTAGTCTTAATTGCAACTGTATGACTTCCAACAGCGGATGGTGTAACAGATATATTTCCAAAGAATTTAGTTCGAGCTTCACAATCATATTTAGGATTTAGAGCACGTTTAATAGATTTAACAACTGTCTTTGCATTTAAATCTGCACCATCATGAAATTTAACACCTTTACGAATATTAAATTCCCAAGTTAAATTATCAGTCTGCTTCCATGAAGTTGCCAGCCTAGCCTTTATTGATCCATCTTTTGGATCTATTTCAACTAAAGTTTCAGCTACATTTTGCATAATTATTCGTCCCACGTTAGAACGAGTAGCTTCACATGGATCAACAATATCAGGCTCTTCTGAAAGAACTACCGTAAGTGTTTTTCCTCCAGCATAAGCAGGTGAAAAAAAGCTAGCAACCGCAACAATCGAAGCAGCGGAAATAGCAAGTGATAAATGTTTTACTTTCATAATTATAAATTCCTTCCATAAATTATGTTAATTTGAAAAAATTATCGTTTGTAATCCTCCTTTCGTAATTTTAATAGTGTTAAAAGTTAATTAATTATTCTTTCTAATTTTTGAAGAGTTTTTAAAAATTTAGGTTTAACATCATCTCCAAAACTAGCCGGCCAATTAGTATAAGAAACCTCACCAACATAAATATTACCTAGACTGTCTGCAGACAAACCATGAGGCGCTAAAAATTGTCCTGGCCTATGACCTGGACCATCTTCTCCTCCTAAACGAGTTATCAATTCACCTTTATTGTCAACAATACTTAATCGAGGGCCCAAATTTTTATATTGTCGATTTACCAACATTCCAGGACCTAATTCTCCTATAATACAAACTGGACATTTACCCCTGGGCATAAATAAACCACAAGGACGATGAAGATTATTCCATTGAGCCTCGTATTTTCCTTCAGTATTAAAAACTTGAATTCTATGATTTTCTCTATCAGCTACATAAATCCAACCATCATCGTCAGCAACTATGTTATGAACCAAATTAAATTGTCCTGGACCAGAACCTGGCTCTCCAAATGTCTTTATTAACTTTCCATCTGGAGAATATTTATGAACACATGCATTACCATAACCGTCAGAAACAAAAATATTATTATCTGGACATAGAGCTGTATGTGTACATCTATGAAAAGGTAGATTGGACATAAACTCAGAAGGATTACCAGGAACACCAATTTGAAAAAGTAGTTTTCCTTCAGGAGTAATTTTTTTTACCGTATGATCACCGTCATCAGTACAATATAAATTATCATCGGGACCAATATGAATTCCGTGAGGCCTATGAAAAAGGTCTTCTCCCCAAGATCTTATAAAATTTCCGTCAATATCAAAAACAA
The DNA here is from genome assembly GCA_964633395.1 of uncultured Rhodobacterales bacterium. Taxonomy (GTDB): domain Bacteria; phylum Pseudomonadota; class Alphaproteobacteria; order Puniceispirillales; family Marisalimonadaceae; genus CAJJBL01. Next base: position 11,575 of record CAZWGZ010000029.1, on the reverse strand, counting down.
TCATAGGGTGATTACCTCGATTAAAAACAAACACTTCATCTTTGCTATTAACACCAACACCAGCAACATCCATAAAAGACCAATCATCAGGAAGTTGAGCCCAATTTTCAATCACTTTATATCTATAATCTCCTGAACCGAGTATAATAGACAAAATATTATCTCCTCACATGATTAAATTATCATGTTAAACAAACTGTTTGTCCATACAATAATAACTCTTATTGATACTAAAATTAAATCAATCATAATTAATTAATAAAAATTATTTTTTTTTACTGAATTAAACATTAAAAAACTAGACATAAAAATAATAAAAGCACCTATTAAAGTTGATAATTCAGGGGTTTCATCAAAAAACATAAAAGCGAGAATAGAAATAATAGGTAATCTTAAAAAATCATAAGGAGCTATATAGCTAACATCAGAAAGTGTCATTGCTTTAGTCATTAAAATCATGTTAAGCACACCTATTAATCCTTGAATTGATAACAATAACAATAAGCCAAACGAAGGAACAACCCAAAAAAAACAAGCAGGAATAAACACTAACGGAACTGTACATAATAAATTCCAGACAATTAGCGTACTTGAACTATCCTTTGAAGACATTTTTTTTAAAATAAGTTGAATACAAGCGCTCAAAATAGCGCCCACAAAAGCCCAATAAATCGCTAATGGGATAATATTTTGTCCAGGTTTTAATATAATAACAATTCCCAAAAAACCAAGGAAAGCAAATAAAAAAATTACTCTATTAGGCTTTTCATTTAGAACTAAAATGGATCCTAAAATTATTAATATTGGAGTAATAAAAGATATAGCTGTTACATCTGACAAGGCTACAAATTTAATTGCAAAAAAGAAAGACGTTAAAGCACAAATTTTTAAGAAAGCTCTAGCAAAATGTAAATATTTATATTTAGAAATAAATACAGTTCTATCTTTTAAGAACAAAGGAACAATTAATATTAAACCAAAAAGGCTTCTATAAAAAACTATTAGAAAAGGATGTAATTCATCAGTAAGTATTCTTACAATAATTCCATCAAAAGCACTTAAAAAAGAAACTGAAATGGCTAGAATTGTAGCAATTAAAATTGGGGATTTAGATAATTCCATAAGCCTAATTTGATTTGATTTAAATCTTATATAATATTCCATTATACATATAAAATTAAAGATATTGATTATTTATTGATACTTTATTAGTATCAATAAATAATAAAATAAATAATAAAGATAGAAATATGCATACTTCAATAACAATTGAACAATTAAAATGCTTTATTGCTGTATCTAAAGAAATGAATTTTAGAAAAGCAGCAAAAAACCTAAATATGTCTCAACCACCTGTAACTAGACATATAGCAAATCTAGAACATAACCTTAAAACAAAATTATATGATCGTAACAGCCGATCAGTTAAACTTACCAAAGATGGAACTTTATTTTTAACACATGCAACTGAAATTATATCAAGAATAGAAGACGCTTCTGAAATAATTTTAAAAAATAAAGACGCAATGGTTGGATCTATTTCATTAGGTTTTGTTCCTTCTATGGCAAATGATATTTTGCCATTGATAGCAATTTATTTAAAAGAAAAGCTTCCTAAAATTAAGTTAAATTTAAGAGAATATATGAGCTTCGAACAAGTTGCAGCTCTAAATGCAGGTAAATTAGATATAGGTCTGACAAGGCTACCAAAAGATCTAGAAGCTTTTAATTATTCAAGAGTAATAAGTGAGCCATATTTTCTGGCTGTAAATAAAGAACATGAGTTATCAAAAAAAAAAGTTGTAACTCTAAAAGATTTACATAATATTGATTTTATTATGTATGACGCAATTATAGGACGTTATAGCTTTGAATTACTTTCTTCATTATTTTTGAATGCTGGAGTAAAACCAAATTTTGTTCAGTATGTAAGCCAGCCCTTAGTGTTTTTAGGATTAGTTAAAGCTTCTTTAGGTGTTGCTTTATTAGCTAGTTCAGCTATTAAAAATGCTCCTGACGATGTTGTTTTTAGAGAAATCAATCTACCAAGCTGGGTTAGAGCAGATGTTTACCTGGCCACAAGAAAAGAACCGAACAACCACCTTATACCAGACGTTTATAAAACTATTATTGAAGCGCTTTATAATAGAGTTGAAGTATAAATTTATTTTAACAATTGAAAATAATTTAAATTAAGCCAATAATTATTTTCTATAATTAAATAACTACAATGAAATAAAGATATGAAATCAATACTTATTACAGGTGCAGCGTCAGGAATCGGAGCAGCATTAGTTAAAAAAATTGCTGCAAAAAATATATCTTTGACTTTAACTACAAAATCTAACTCAAAAGCATTAGAAGAAGTTTCTAATTTTGCAAAGAATAAAGGAGCAATTGTAAATTATATTTGTGGTGATTTGTCCAATAAAGTATTTATTAAAAAACTAGTGACTTTAGGACAAAAGCAAACTGGTATAATTGATCAATTTGTAGCAAACGCAGGATATGCTGATAAAAAGAAATTTGGAGAATTTAGTAATTCTGAATTAGTGAAATCCATTGAAACCATGGCTATATCATTCTCTGATATTATAAGCTTATCTATAGACGATTTTAAAAAATCTAAATACGGTCGTATTGTTAGCGTAAGCTCTTTTGTAAATAAGAACATAGGTCTAAATGACACTATTTTTCCTACAACAGCGGCTGCTAAAGGAGCTTTAGAAGCCCTTACTAAAACTCTATCTTTTCAATTAGCTAGATATCAAGTCACCGTTAACTCTATTTCTCCAGGTTATACTAAAAAAGATGGCAATCATTCAGCATTAAGTGATGAAGAATGGAATAAAATAATAAGTAAAATACCACTAGAAAGACTTGCTACACCAAATGATTCTGCTAATTTAATTGCATTTTTATTATCCAACGATGCTTCTTATATTACAGGGCAGATAATTAAAGTTGATGGAGGGCTGTCCCTTATTTAGAATATCTTTAAATTAAATCTATTTGGACAATACGGTGATATATCAATAGCTATCTTTTTATTCTCAATCATATCAGCTAAAATTTTAGCAGAACCCGCTGAAGTAGAAAGACCAATATGATTATGGCCAAAATTAAACCATAACTGTTTATGTTTTGGAGCTTTGCCAATCATAGGCATGCTATCAATTAAAGTAGGTCTTGATCCTAACCAAGCTTTTGGTGTTATTTTTTTGTCTAAAGGGAGTATTTTAGATAATTTTTCTATTACTTCAGATATTTGATTTTCATTTTCAGAAGCTTCAAAAAAATTTAATTCCACACCTGAAGTAATTCTTATTTCATTTCCAAGAGAACTATAGACGAACCCACCTTCTACATCATGTATTACAGGTGTAATAGAAACTTTATCTTTTGTTGAATAATGATGATGGTATCCTCTTTCCCAAGCAAGAGGAATATTATAACCTAAATTAGATAAAAATTTTCTAGACCATGGACCAGTAGCAACTACAACTTCGTCGTATTTTAACTTTGTATTATTGCCTGTTATCACATCCCAATAATTTTTTACATACCTTAAATCTTTACAATTATCATTGATATATTTTCCTCCTTTTTTTAAAAAATAATCAAAGTATTTTTTTGATAATTTTAAAGGAGAATTTACCCTTATTGAATTTTTAAATAATACACCCTTTGCAAATTTTGCTTGAAGCTCAGGAACCATTTTAATGATTTCAGAAGTGTTTAACACTTTATAATCAACTTTATTTTTATTTAAAATATTCATTTCAGAAGAATACTTTTGAAAGCTTAAGTCAGTTTTAAATAACTTTAGCCAACCGGGTTTTAATATCAGGCTCTCTGAAGAGCTTTTTTTTATTAATTCATGATGTGTTTTTAAAGATAAAGTTTGTAATTCTTTGTAGGCCTTTGCAGCTAACTCCATATGTTTTTGAGTGCTAAACATTAAAAAGCGAACTACCCAAAAAAATCTTGAAATAACAAATAACATTGAATATCTGAAACCAGTTCTTTTTTTAAAAATGAGAGAAAATAGAGATTTTAAAAGTTGAGGGTTATTAACAATTATCAAAGATGAATCTGTTATTACACCAGCGTTTCCATATGATGTTTGTGAGCCAGGTTCATTTGGATCAATTATAGTAACTGAATACCCTCTTTCAATTAATTCAATCCCTGAACATAAACCTACTATCCCAGAACCTATAACTAAAACACGTTTCATTTACCCGTTAAATCTTGTTGAGTTAAAATATGCTGACAATGGTAGTAGTTAATTAATAAATCATCATTTTCTTCTAAAGAGTATTCATCTTTTAAAATAGAAACAGCTTTTTCAAGAGATAATAAATTCAAACCTTCTATTATAATCGCTTGAGAAATAATTTGATCAAAATTACCTTGTGAAGATCTATATGATTTTTCTTCAGTTTGCATTTGCCCAAAAGCATGATCTCCTAATATCACATGCATTCCAGTTATGCCTTGTAACTTAATAGTTTGGGGAACAGACATCTTTAAACTTTCTACATTATTACTAACTTCAATATCTTTTTTTAAGAATCTAATTGTAGCAATATTACCTCCAAAGCCAACTGATTTACTAGCGATAACACTGCAGATGGTTCGCGATGGAGCAATATAATGTGATAAAATATTTTTAGTCAATTTAGTTGGATTATTTAATCTATCTAAATATTTTCTTGAAATAAAAACATCTTTCCTTTCTGCTTCATACATCATGAAATACTTATGATTTATATGAGTTCCAGGAACTCCGATTGCTCTGCAACCTCTTAAGAACCCTGGAAGAGCAATTCTTTCAGGCATATGTTCTTTGCTGTGCCATGAGTTGTAATCAGCTTCTTTTTCCTCAACAATACCACCCCAATTAACCAAAACTGCGTCGCCAAGTAAACTCATTGAAGATTCCAATACATAATATTTTAAATTTATATAATAAGGTTATAACAAGAAGAATTAATAGTTATATAAAAAATTATCTCTTATCTATTTTTTTTTTATTCTGTAATAACTTATTTTTTTTAGCATTTCTCTTAAGGCCTGATTTACCTTTTATACTAGCCAATTTTTTAGATTTATATTTTTTATCTTCAAATTGATTAGCATCATGTTTTGGCTTTGATTGAGATCTATTAATTTCTTCATTATAGCCTATAATATTCTCTGGATTTAAAAGATTGCTTTTTACAACTTCTAACTTTAAATCTATTAATTTTTCTATTCTAAATAGTTTTAATCTTTCACTTGGTTCACAAAAAGATACAGCAATACCAGAAGCTCCTGCTCTTGCAGTCCTGCCAATCCTATGAACATAATCTTCTGGAGTTGAAGGCATATCAAAATTAATAATATGCGAAACAGCTTCAACGTCAATTCCTCTTGCCGCAATATCTGTAGCAATCAAAATTTTAATAGTACCATCTTTAAATCCATTTAAAGCTTTTTGTCTAGCAGCTTGTGACTTATTACTATGTATTGCCTCAGAATCTATATTAACGGCTGTTAATTTTTGATTTATTCTATTTGCTTTATGTTTTGTCTTAGTAAAAACAATAACTGAATTAAATTCTTTTTCTTTTAATAATGTAATTAATTGTAAAACTTTATCTTTAGGGTCAATTACAATTACAGATTGAGCAATTCTTTCTACAGGAGTTAGTGTCGATTTAACTTTAACTTGTTTAGGTGAAGTTAAAATAGTGTTCGCTAATTTAATAACTGAATCTGGCATAGTTGCAGAAAAAAATAAAGTTTGCCTTTTCTTTGGCAGTATTTTTACAACTTTTTCTACATCTCTGATAAAACCCATATCTAACATTCGGTCAGCTTCATCTAGAACAAAAAATTCTATTTTGTTTAATGAACAAAATCCCTGATTTATAAGATCAAGTAGTCGGCCAGGAGTAGCCACTATTATGTCCATACCTCTATCTAATGCTTTAACCTGAGGTCCCTGTTTAACACCACCAAAAATAACAGTATGTTTTAAAGCAATATATTGACCATATTTTCTTATTGATTCATTAATCTGAATAGCAAGCTCTCTAGTTGGAGCAAGAATAAGAGCTCTAGGATCACGTGCTTTTTCAGTTGATTGTGATGCGTTTAATTTTTGTAATATTGGCAATGTAAATGCCGCAGTTTTTCCTGTACCAGTTTGAGCCATTCCAAGAACATCTAACCCTTGTAAAACAAAAGGTATAGTCTCATTTTGAATTGGAGTTGGAGAAGTATAACCTTCTTCTTCTAAAGCTTTTAAAAATGGAGCTTTAATATTTAAATTTTCAAAACGTAAATTAGCCAAAATATTATCTTTCTTGAAGAAAGCGTGATTTATATAGAATGTGTTTATTCTTATATATTGATATTGAAACTAAGCAATGTATCAATTTAAAACTAAGAAAATTTAATAATACAGTTACAAAAAGAAAATTATTAAATTTTCCATTGAAACGTATAGAAATAACCCAGCATAATTTTCATTAAATTATGCTGGGTTTAATTTTATATATTATATATTTCAGAAATAAATCTTGTCACTAAAAATGCTTCAAGACCTTCAGATCCACCTTCAGATCCATAACCACTATGCTTTACACCACCAAAAGGGGTTTCTGGTGTACTAACGGCAGTAGAATTAACAGCCAAAAGACCTGCTTGAATTTGAGATCGCAGTGCATTTACTATTTTAGGATCATTTGTAAAAGCATATGAAGCAAGTCCAAATTCCAATCTATTAGCTCTATCAATAACTTCATCAACAGATTTAAAACTATCAATAGGTAATAATGGACCAAAAGGCTCTTCATTCATGATTTTTGCGTTGTCAGATACGTTACTTAAAACTGTAGGAGCATAGAAGCTTCCATCTCTATTTAATCTATGACCACCTAAATTTAATTCAGCTCCTGATGCAACTGCGTCTTTGACAAAGCTATCCATAATATCAAGCCTTCGGTCAGCAATTAAAGGTCCCATTCCGACACCTTCTTCTAAACCGTTTCCAACTTGGATTTTATTAGTTTCGTCGATAACAGCTTTAACAAATTGATCTTTTACTGAATCTTGAACAAAAAATCTTGTTGGAGAAACACAAACTTGACCGGAGTTTCTAAATTTACCAGCAACTGAGATTTTAGCTGCTGCACTTATATCCGTATCGTCAAAAACCATTAAAGGTGAGTGCCCTCCTAATTCCATTGTACAACGGATCATATTTTCAGCAGCTAATTTTTGAAGATGTTTTCCAACAGGAATACTTCCTGTAAATGATAATTTACGAGGAATATTTGAGCTGCATAGATGTTCTGATACTTCAGATGGAACTCCAAAGACTATATTTAAAACACCTGCAGGTAGTCCTGCTTCCATTAAAGCTCTACCTATAGCTATTGCAGTTCCTGGAGTTTCTTCACTTGGTTTAATAGTAATTGTACAACCAGCGGCTAATGCGCCTCCAACTTTTCGAACAACATTCATTACTGGGAAATTCCAAGCCACAAATGCAATTACTGGACCTATTGGATCCTTTATAACAGTTTGAGACATTCCAGGCATTCTAGATGGAATTATTCTACCATATGCTCTTTTTCCCTCTTCACCATACCATCTCAAAACGTCTAAACCAATTGCAAGTTCCATTTTAGACTCAGCAAGAGGCTTACCCATTTCTTTAGTTAAGTTTTCTGCAACCTCGTCAGCTCTATTTTCTAAAATTCTACAAGCATTTTCGATAATTTTTTGTCTATTTAAAGGAGGTACATTTCTCCAGGTCTTAAAAGCCTGTGCACTTGATTCAAGAGCTTCGTCTAAATCAGCCTTAGAAGCATGAGGAAGGTCTCCAATAGTCTCCGAAGTAGCTGGATTATAAACGGGTTCAGACTTATTACTTCCGCCCTGTCTCCATTTTCCATTTATTAATAACTCTAATTTTTCGTATGCCATTTATTTCTCCAATTATATATTTTTTATTTTAAAACTTAAAAGGCTGAATTAAATCTTCAAACTATGGATAAACTAAAAATATAGTTTTTTATTTTTTCTCAAATAAGTAAAATCAAATCTAAATTTTATGATTTTATTCAGCAAATAAAATTTTATTCTTTATTACATATTGTTATTAAAGCGTAAAATATATAATATTTTTTTAATCTTTAATTAAGTTAAAGCTTTCAAGTTTACTTCTTAATATTCATTGTGCTATGAGCATTTTTGAACCGGAAATGGTAGTTCTTCTTACATCTCGAATTTCAATTTGATCATCATAATAAAGTCCTCTGTGCATTGATTGGCGATTGTCCCATATCACAAGATCATTTTCATCCCATTCATGGGTATAGACAAATTCACTTTTTGTACAATGCTCCATCAAATCATTTACAAATAAAATACTATCTGGCTTTTCCATACCTTGTATTTCACCAATGTGAGAGGCTAAAAAAATACATTTTCTTTTTGTAAAAGAGTTTTCTCTAATCATAGGTTGTTTTACGGGTTCAAAGTTTTTGATTTCATCATCAGACAACATTTTATACATATCTATTCCTAACTTTTGTCTGGAATAAATTAATGAATGATAACAAATCATATCTTCAATTTTCTTTTTTTTTTCTTTGCTTAATACATCATATGCAGCTCGCATATCAGAAAACTGAGTTTCCCCTCCCACTTTAGCTACTTTCCTACCTGATAGCAGTGAATATTTAGCCGGCACTTTTTTAAAAGAAGCGTCAGTATGCCATAATCTGTTCCCCAGGGCAAAATAACGTTTATTATCAGTTTTTTTAAAAGGTTTATTATTTTTATCTAAATTTGAAACGTCTCCAAATGTGTCTGGAATTCTACGTTCATTTGTCTTTGTGATTGTAGTATTATTACCAGCACCTTCTATTTTACCAAAATATTGAGAAAACTTGAGCTGTTGTCCGTCATTAATTTTTTGGTTCTTAAAAACTAAAACACATAGATTATTAAGTTCAGCATCTATTCTTTTAATAGTTTTTTTATCAAGATCTTTTGTAAGATCAATATTAGATACAATTCCACCAAAACCTATTTTTTTATTAATAATGTCAATTATCATAATTTTTATCTCCCACAAAAATTATAATTCTTTTTAATCATTCAGTTAAAACAATCAAAAATCAAATATTATTTTTAATGGCAAGCTTTGCCGTACTTTTTTAATCTCCAATAATTATAAGGTAGAGGAGTTAAAAAACCTGCCACTAACATTAATGGTAATACAACTAAATCTAGTTTGGCTCCGCCGGTGTATAAATAATCAATAGTATTCATAGCAATTTCCATTGAAAGCATGGAAATTAAAGACATACCTAATGCCGTTTTTATTGCTGAATTAAAACTCATATCTTTTAATAAAATAATGGTTTCAAGAATTATCGAAGTAATCAAACCATTTAAAATTGCAAGAATCATTATATATAAAACAGGAAAATCTATATTAAAATATTGAAAAAAACCTATAGTACCAAAATCTCCAATTGAGCAACCAATCAAACACCAAATAGTATTTACACTTGATTTTTTCCAAGTATGTAAACAATTCCATGAAATTTCAAAAAAATAATTACTCATTATTTATTTTACCTTTTTATATAATTGATTATCTGTGATTACTTTTAAAACTCAAAAACATTTTTTTAGAAAATTTTAAAGATTAAAAATTTAATGAAATAAAAATAATTTTTTTGATCCTAAAAAATATTAAAGGTATTTAATTCAGCTTAACTTATAACTTATATTAAACAGATTAAATCCATTATTGTAATAGTTTAATTTTTATGAAACATTCTTGAAATGTTACTAAATCTAGATTTATATTCAATATTAATAATGTTATTCGCATTGTCAGTTGGTGGCTTTTTAAAAGGTGTTATTAGTTTTGGTCTCCCTCTTATAGCACTTCCAATATTATCATTAATATTAAATCCTAAACAGGCCATTTTATTATTATTTTTTTCTGTAATTGCAGTGAATGTTAGAGAGATAAAAATTAAAAATATTAAAAATTATAGTAAAACTATTCCTTTATCAATAGGTCTGTTTTTAGGGATTTTAATAGGCAGTATAATTTTTCACAAAATTGAAAATGAATTCATTAGTCAAATTATTGGTATGACAATAATATTATCGGCATTGATTAACTATACTGGCTTCAAAATCACTTCTAATTTACTATTAAATAAATTTTTCTCTTTTTTTTATGGACTATGTTCTGGTTTTATTGGAGGAATAACAACTCTTGTAGGACCATTAATTGCTATATATTTAGTAAGTTTAAATTTAAAGAAAGAAGAGTTCAGTGAGTTAATTTCATTAACTATTTTTTCATGTCTTATTCCAATATTTGGAATATTTTTTATATATCAGCCTATTACTCTTAATGATTTTATAATAAGTGCTCTGTTTGCAATTCCTGCTATTACAATGCAATTTTTGGGATTTAAAATTAGAAAAATTATACCTCAGGAAACATTCAAAAAAATAATTTTATTAATGTTAATTATAATTGGATTTTTAGTTGTCTATAAAAATTTGTAATTCTTTAATAAAAAAAGTTAATAAGGCCTAGTTCCTTTTATTGTAACCCTTCTACCTTTTCTTTCCATTGGATGATAATCCCATATTGCCTTATGAAGTGTGCATCTATTATCCCAGAAAGCCATATCATTTTTATGCCATCTGTAACGAATTTGAAAATCAATATTTTCACAATGATTAAATAGATAGTCTAAAATTAATTTACTTTCTTGTTGATTAAGACCTTCAATTCGTGTCGTAAAGAAACGATTTACATATATTGCTTTCTTTTTTGTTTCGGGATGCGTTCTAATAATAGGATGAAGTGCAGACGGATATTTCAAATTATTATCAATTGTATCTCTATCAGTATACCTACCTTTATAAAAATGCTCAGATTCATGAAAAGCATTCAAGCCTTCTAGAAAAATTCGCATTGGAATACTTAATTCCTCATAAGCCATATACATGTTAGCAAACATAGTATCTCCTCCATATTCTGGGAGAATATGAAGCTGAAGCATCGTTCCTAAAGGAGGCTCTAAATCGCATGAAACATCAGAATGAAAATCTTCTGCTCCATTAGAGATTTTGCTGTTTTTATTAGTATGAATTTCAAAAATTTCTGGGTAATCTTTCATTTTTGGAGCAGCCGGATGAACATGTAAAGGACCAAAACATTTGCCAAGTGCGATATGATTTTCTGGAGAAATTTCTGACTGTTCTTGAAAAAATAAAACTTGGAATTTATTAAATACCTTTTTAATAAAAATAAGATTATCACTTGATATCGGCTTTGATAAATCTATACCTTTAACTATACCTCCCAAATTTGGAGAATGAGGTTTAATAATTATTTTATTATCAAAATTTTTAATTTCATTCATAATTTTGCTCCAGAGATAAATAATACTTTATTCTAAATAATTTATTAAAAATATATATCTCCTATTTAATATAATAAAATTACCATTGTTTAATGAATTCCCTAGAA
>CAZWGZ010000028.1:0-15119 GCA_964633395.1 uncultured Rhodobacterales bacterium | reverse complement strand
CAATTAATTAGATTTAAAGGTAATATTTCTAGAACTTCTACTTTTGTTGGAATGGATAGATCAGCTCTTCATAGAAAAATAAAAGAATTAAATATTAATATTAATGAATTAAATTACTGACTTTTTTATAATTGTTTGCGGAGTTTTAATGAAACAAAATATAGTAATTTGTGGCGCTGGAAGAGTTGGTATGTCAATTACTGAACATTTATCAAATGAAGGTTTTAATATTACAGTTGTCGATGCTAATGCTGAAGCTCTCCAAAAAATTACTGAACTTTATGATGTTCAAGGTGTTCATGGTTTAGCCTCATATCCAAATGTGCTTGATGATGCTGGTATAAAAGATGCTGATATTTTTATTGCAGTTACTCAGTCTGATGAAATTAATATGGTGGCATGTCATATTGCAAAGTCTCTATTTGGAACTCCAACAATGATTGCTAGAATTAGATCAAGAGCATATCTTGATCCTAAGTATTCTAAATTTTTAATTAAGAGTATTGGCATAAATCGTATTATTTCACCTGAAGAAGAGGTCGCCACAGCAATTGTTAATCAATGGAGAACACCTGGTGCATTTGACGTAGCTGAATTTATTCAATCTTCCGTTACTATGTTGGGAGTTTCTTGTAATAATGATTGCCCTATACTCGATACCCCACTTAGAAATTTAGTTGATTTATTTCCTGACTTAATTGTAACTGTAATGGCAATAATTAGAGGAAGTAAGTTAATAGTTCCACGAGGTGGAGATGATAAAATGATGGCTGGTGATAGAGTGTATTTAGCTTGTCCAACTTTACAAATTCAAAGAACACTTATAGCTTTTGGTCATGTAGAAACAACAACAGAAAAAGTAACTATTTCAGGAGCTGGATCAATTGGAATAAGAGTGGCTGAAGAGATTCATAAATTGTCTCCTGATACAAATTTAACTATTTTAGAATTAGATAAAGATAGGGCAAGATATGCTGCAGAACAATTAGAATACGCAACTATTATATCTGGTGATTCTTTAGATCCAGAAATAATTAAAGAAGCAAGGTTAGGTCAAGGTGAGACTTATATAGCTGCAACAAATAATGATGAAGTAAATATTTTATCTTCTTTACTTGCAAAAAGATCTGGTGCTTCTCATACAGTTGCCTTAATTAATTTACCAGTATTTATCCCACTTTTTAATTCATTAGATCTTGAAGGTGTTGTGAGTCCTCCCATGTTAACTGCGTCATCTATTCTTCAAGAAGTTAGAAGTGGACAAATTGAACATGTTCATTCAATAATAGAAGAGTTCGGTGAGGTAATTTCTTTTGAAGCTCTCAAATCATCATCTATTATTGGTAAACCACTTAAAGATATTAAGTTACCTAAAGACGTCTCTTTGGGTGCAATAGTTAAAAAAGATAAAACAATATTAACACCAAGAGGTTTAACTGTTATTGAAGCAGGAGATAAAGTAGTTATGTTTGTTCCAGTGAAATCATTAAAAAAAGTTGAAGAATTATTGTCTGTTAATTTGGACTTCTTTTAATGCCAAAAATTTCTTATGTTGATGGCTCATACTGCCATTATGAAAATTCAAAAATAAATATCAATGATAGAGGTTATCATTTTGGAGATGCTGTTTATGAAGTTGTTATGTTTAATAAAAATATCTTTTTTGACTTTGATGGACATATAGAAAGACTATTTAAATCTTTGAGTTCAATAGATATAACTTTAAATTTTTCAATTAAATCATTGAAAATAATAATAAATAAACTAATAAAAATCAACAAAGCATCTTATGGCTCTGTTTACATACAAGTTTCAAGAGGTATAGCTCCTCGAAACCATAGTTATAATAACTTAAAATTAAAACCTGTTTTAATAATTTCAATTACAGAGAAAAAATGCGACCTTTATAATGAAATCAAAAGAGTAAATGCAATAACTTTAGCTGATAATAGATGGGATAGGCCTGATATTAAAACAACTCAACTCTTACCCAATATCTTAGCTAAAACAAAAGCAGAACAAAATAATGCTTTTGAATCTATTTTCTTAGATGAAAAAGGTTTTATAACTGAGGGAAGTAGTTCGAATATTTGGATTTTAAATTATCAAAATGAGTTAATCACAAGAGGTTTAGATGGAAAAATATTATCTGGTATTACAAGGAGTACAATAGCCAAATATGCCAATAAAAATAAAATAAAGCTTGTAGAACGTAAATTTTCTAAAAATGAATTATATAATGCTAAAGAAGTTTTTTTAACAAGTGCGTCTTCATTTGTAACTCAAATTATTAAAGTAGATGACTATTTAATTAATAATGGTTTAGTTGGTAATGTTTCAGTAAATTTAAGAGAAACTTATATAAAAGCTAATGAAAAGTGTTAATTAATTAAATGGATATTTATAAAACATTTCTTCTTTTTCCTATTTTTAAAACCAATAATTTTTGTCAAAATATTATTTTTAATCAAAAAAATTTTGGTTTACGTTCTAATGAAACTCGAAGCTTAGTTGAAGCTTTAGATAGTGTTATTAACTTTGAAAAAATTATTAATATAACTATACCTAAGGCGTCTACATTTTTTAGTAATACAGTTATAGATGAAATTAAAAATAATTTTAATATTGATAAGATTGATCTAATCATAATTGATTGTTTATTAAGTCCAGTACAGCATAGAAATTTAGAAAAAACTTTTAATAAAAAAGTAATTGATAGAACTCAGCTAATAATTGAAATTTTTGGTTTAAGAGCCTCTACCAATGAAGGTAAACTTCAAGTTGAATTAGCAAATTTAAGTTTTCAAAAAACAAGATTAGTTAGATCTTGGACTCATTTAGAAAGACAAAGAGGTGGATTAAGTAAGGTAGGAGGCCCAGGAGAAAGTCAACTTGAATTAGATAAAAGAATGATAAATTCAAAAATAAAACAAATAAAGAAACAATTGATTAAAGTTAAAAAAACTAGATTTATTCAAAGAAAAAAAAGAACTGATAACCAATTACCTATTTTTTCATTAGTAGGTTATACGAACACTGGAAAATCAACTATATTTAACAGACTAACTTCATCCAATGTTTTAGTGAAAGATATGGTATTTGCTACTTTAGATACTAAAATGAGTTTAATTGATTTTCCTAATACAAATAAAGTAATTTTAACTGACACTGTTGGCTTTATATCAGCTCTACCAATAGAATTAATTTCATCTTTTAATTCTTCATTGGAAGAATTATTTTCCGCTGATTTTTTATTACTTGTTCATGATTTATCTAATCCAAATATTGAAAATCAAGCTAATGTAGTAATTAATACTTTGATAGAAATTGGTTTTTCTAAAGAAGATTTAAATAAAAAAATTATTAACATATTCAATAAAGAAGATTTAAATTCAAATATACCTGAATTAAATACTTATAATAAAAATAAATTTATTAAAACTTCTGCAATGAAGGCCTCTGGTTTGAATAGTTTAAAAAAATATATTGAAGATGAAATTAAAGGAGAAATGTTTACATTAGATTTTTTTATTCCTATATCTTCTCCTAATATTTGTTCTTGGTTATTTAAAAACTCTTCTGTTTTATCTGAAACTAATAAAAATATAGATTTTGATGGGCGTAAATTAAGAGTTAATATTTCTTCTTATCAATTAAATATATTTAAATCAAATTATCCCAACGTTAATATCAATAGAGTTTAATGTTTTATAAAAAGGAGTTTTTTTGCCTGATCGTATTTTTGATTTAAAAAATAAAGAAAAATTAATTGAATATATTATGAACTTGCTTATTGAAGTGAATGATAAAATTATTTTATCTTACTTTAAAAATCTTCATATGAATGATATTAGCACTAAGACTGCTGATGATGATTATGTTACTATAGCGGATAAAAAAAGTGAAGATT
Organism: uncultured Rhodobacterales bacterium; assembly: GCA_964633395.1. GTDB lineage: Bacteria > Pseudomonadota > Alphaproteobacteria > Puniceispirillales > Marisalimonadaceae > CAJJBL01. The sequence goes on along the minus strand of CAZWGZ010000028.1, from coordinate 11,209 downwards.
GGCTATCTAATAGGCTACTAGGGTATTTAAATATATCTGAATTTGTAGGTGAAGAAACATCTTATAAAAATAATAATTTTTTAAATTTATTAAATGAACCTCTGATATGGATAATTGATCCTATTGATGGCACTAAAAATTACGTAAAAGGTGATAATAAGTTTTGTTCTATGATTTCAATTGCAAGTTACGGAATACCTATTGCTACTTTTGTTTACCAACCTCTTAAAAAGCAAATGGTTTACGCCTTAAAAGGATGTGGTACTTTTTTGATTAATATTGAAAATAATATAAAACAACAAATTTCAATCCCCACAGTTGATGAAAAAAAAATTATTGGATCAGGAAGTACTAAAGGCATACCTGAAATACATAAAGATAATATAATGAAATGTTTAAAAACTCATACTCAAAGAGTGTTTATTGGAAGTGCTGGTATTGAAGCTATGATGTTAGCTAAAAATGAAATACAATTTATTTTTCATGGTAGAGTTACGCCTTGGGATCATTCACCATTAAGTCTAATAGTCAAAGAAGCTGGTGGTTTTGTTTATATGGCAAGAGATAAAGAACCATTTAGTATAAAATCTGAAGGACCAATTCTTGCCGCATCTAATTTAAATATATGGAATAAAATTAGAAATATAACTATTCCAATAGATTCATCATATAGAATATAGTTTTAATAAATAATAATAACATTGGATTTTAAGTTTTTTTAACAACGTTAAATGGATTGAATGCTTGATCTCCAGCCATTATTTCTATTCTATTAATATTAATATTTTTTGGTCTTGTTGCAATCCAGTATATAGTTTCTGCAATATCCTCAGGTTTAATGATTTTGGTATTTTTATAAACTGCTGAAGCTTTATCTGCGTCACCTTTAAATCTTACTAATGAAAACTCTGTTTCAGCCAATCCAGGCTCTAAAGAAGTAACATTTATTCCTTTATCCACAAGGTCAGCTCTTAAATTTAAAGAAAATTGACTAACAAATGCTTTTGTTCCTCCATATACATTTCCACCAGGGTAGGGGTAGGAACCTGCTACTGATCCAATATTAATAATATGACCTTCTCCATTTTCAATCATTAAAGGAAGAATGTTTCTTGTAGTATAGATCAATCCTTTGATATTTGTATCTATCATTTGATCCCAATCATCAAGATCCGCCTTATCTGCTCCTTCTAGACCTAAGGCTAAGCCAGCATTATTACATAAAACAGATACATTATTGAAATTTGGAGGAAGATTTTCTATTGCTGATTTAACAGATCTTCTATCGCTTACATCAAAAGATAAAGGTAAAGAATTTTTACCTAACTCTTCTGCCAATTTTTCCAATCTATCACCTCTTCTTCCAGTAATGATAGTTTGCCAACCATTATCATTAAATAGTTTTGCTGTAGCTTTACCAAATCCAGATGTAGCACCTGTAATAAAAATAGTCTTGGGTAATATTGAACTCATTTCAACCTCTCTTAATAATATTTTTTGCGTTATTCCATAATAATATTAATTCATTTTTTTTTAAATTATGCCACTTTATATTCTTTTCATCAAGAATGTTTTCCATAGTATTAAACCTTAATATAAATTTATCATTAGCTTTTCGTATTGTTTGTTCAGGATCTAATTGCAAATGTCTAGAAAGCCCAATTAAAGAAAAAAATAAGTCTCCTAATTCTTCTTCAACATCATGTTTATTACTATTCTTCATAGCTTCCTTTAATTCATTTAACTCTTCATCAACTTTATTCATTACTTGAGTATTATTGTTCCAATCAAAATTTAAGGAGGAAGCTTTTTTTTGTATTTTAATTGCCCTAAGAATAGCTGGGATATTCTCTTCAATTTTATCTAGAGCATGAACACTTTTATTCTTCTCTTCGGATTTCTCTGTGCTTTTAATTCTTTCCCAACTATCGTGAGGCAGGTCGTCTTTATCGTAACTATGATCAAAAATCTGAGGATGTCTTCTAATCATTTTTTTTGAAATCTCTTCAGCAACATCATCAAAATCAAAGTGTTTTTTTTCTGAAGCCACTTGAGAAAGTAATACAATTTGTAATAATAAATCACCCAATTCATTTTTAATCTCTGAAATATTATTACGTTCTATAGCATTGACTAATTCGTATGCTTCTTCAATTGAATAAGGCGCTAAGGTTTTATAGTTTTGTTTTAAATCCCAGGGACAACCATCAACAGGATCCCTTAGAATTTGAATTATTTTTCTAATTTTTTTAATAGACTTTAATTTGTTTAATTCATCTAAAATTTTAACTGAAATTTTTTTCATTTAATAATATTTTTTGTTATAATAATATACATTCAATTGTTATACATAAGTTTATATATTTTTTATAATTTATTTAAGGTTTATATTATGGCTGAAAATGTCACAAAAGAGAAAATTAGTTTTTTAGCTAGATTTAGAAGGTATTTTCTTGCAGGAATTTTGGTAACCTCTCCTATATTGATAACTGCTTATGTAACTTGGATGATAATAACCTTCATTGATAATCAAGTAGCTGGAATTTTACCAGAAAGCTTAGATTTTACTAAAAAACTACCTCATCAAATACCTGGATTAGGTTTAATTATTAGTATAATTGCAATAACTTTTATTGGTGCATTAACCCCTGGTTTTATAGGAAGAACTCTACTCAAAACTGGAGAAAGAGTACTTGATAAAATGCCAGTAGTTAGAAGTATTTATGGTGCAATTAAACAAATAATGGAAACTGTTATGTCAACAAACTCTGAAAGTTTTAGAGAAGTTGTTCTTGTTGAATATCCAAGAAAAGGTATATGGGTAATTGGCTTTGTTACTGGTGAAACTAAAGGTGAAGTTCAAACTTTAAATAAAGAAAAATTAATCAACGTTTTTATTCCTACTACACCTAATCCTACAAGTGGATTTCTATTGTTTTTACCAAAAAAAGATCTTGTTTATATGGCAATGAAAGTTGAAGATGCTGTAAAAATGGTTATTTCTGGCGGTATAGTAACTCCAAAAAATAATAGATCTTTAATTAAAAAAAATAACTAATTTTTAGCCACCTTTTAGTAATTTTACAGCTTCATTATTTTCAAAAATAGATAAAAGAGTATTTACTTTCTCATTATCCTTATCATCTTCTAACATTTTTTTTGCTTCGTCTCTTGCTATAGTGATTAAATCACTATGAAAATGAAGATCTGCAAATTTAAAGTTTATATTTCCAGATTGCCTACTCCCAAGAACTTCTCCTGGACCTCTTAAAATTAAATCACTTTCAGATATTTTGAAACCATCATTTGTTTCCTTCAAAGTCTTTAATCTTGAATGTGATATTGGTGTAAGTTGAGTTTTATATAATAAAATACATGACGATTCTTTATCACTTCTTCCAACTCTTCCTCTTAATTGATGAATTTGTGCTAATCCAAATCTTTCAGCGCACTCAATAACAATGATAGTTGCATCAGGTATATCAACTCCAACCTCAATTACTGTTGTTGCAACGAGAATTTTACTTTTTCCTTCTTTAAAATCATTCATTGAATTTTCTCTATCAATTTGATTTTGTTTTCCGTGTACTAATGAAATATTATAGTTTTTAAAATAATTTTTTAAATAATCAAAACGTTCATTTACGGCAATTAAATCTGAATTTTCTGATTCTTCAATTAATGGGCAAACCCAGTAAACTAAGGCATTATTTTTAATAGCTCTATTTATAGAATTTAATACATCACCTATTTTATCTTGAGATAAAACATAAGTTTTTATTGGTTTCCTTCCTTTAGGTTTTTCAGTTAATGTTGATATGTCCATATCTCCATAGGCTGTCAAAGCTAAAGATCTTGGAATAGGTGTTGCAGTCATAACCAGTACATTAACATTTTGCCCTTTGTCAGAAATTTCAACTCTTTGTTTAACACCAAACTTATGTTGTTCATCTATTACAGCTAAAGACAAATTATTATAAATAACTTTTTTTGAAATTAACGCATGAGTTCCTATTATTATTTTAGACACGCCATTAGCAATGTTTTGAATAACTTCTAATCTTTCTGCTTTACTAAAATATGTTTTTGATTCACCTAGTAGAAGAACAGGCTCTATATTTAAAGGTTTCAACAAATCTTTAATATTATTATAATGCTGAATAGCTAGTATTTCTGTAGGAACTAAAAGTACACTTTGAGAACCATTGCAAATAGATGTAATCATTGAAATTAAAGCAACTATTGTTTTACCCGATCCAACGTCTCCTTGAAGCATTCTAACCATTGTTTGCTTGTTTTTTATATCATTTGTTATTTCACCAATAACATTTTTTTGATCTTCCGTTAGAATAAACGGTAATGAGTTTATTAAATTAGTAACCAAGTCATAGTTAAATATACTTTTGTCAAAATTAATATTTTTTATTATTTTCTGTTTTATTAATAACATTGATATTTGGTTTGCTACAAGTTCATCTAAGGCAAGCCTTCTTCTATAAATACTTTCTATATGAGTGTCTGATATCTTTTTTGGAAGATGTATTTGAGTAATAGATTCATTCCAACTATAAAGATTAAGTTCTTGTATTGTTTTTAAAGAAAGCCATTCAGGAATAATAGGTAATTTTTTTAAAGCTTCTGAAACAATTTTATTAATAAACCTTTGATTAACACCAAGAAACAGTGGATAAATTGTTTCTATACTGGGTATTTTATCTTTTTGTTCAACTATTGTTACATAATCTGGGTGAACTATTTGACCCAATCCATTAAATTCTTCATATTTTCCACTAACTATAATATTTTTTCCTACCTTAAACTGATTTTTTAAATATTGAGTGTTTTTTACAAAATAAATTAAGTCTAATCTAATATTTTCTTCATCTTTAACACCAAATGTAATTATGCGTGATATGTTATTGTTTTTTTTATAACTATAAGAAGGTATATTGACTTCTATTATTTGAACTTCTGTTGTAATAATAGAACCTTGATCTATTTTTTTTAAAGACGTATTTTCATGTCTGTCAATTGATTTAATTGGTAAATAACACAAAAGATTTATTATATTAGGACCTATTTTTTTCTCTAATACACGTATTTTTTTTTCACCAATGCCACTTAATTTATCCAATGATTTGAACAAATAGAAAAGATTTTGTGGTCTTAAAATTATTAAATTAGACAAGTGTAAAAAAACCTCTATTTATAACTGATTATTATATTAAAAATTTTATAAATATACGAGAAAAAATTGGAAAATAGAGACATCTGGATCAAAAAGTTAATCTATAGATCGAAATATACAGGTACAAGAGAAACTGATTTATTATTAGGAAATTTTGCTGAAAAATATCTTAAAAATTTAAATGATGATGAATTATTATCTTATGAAAAACTTTTAATATCAGGAGACCCTCGTATCTGGAGATTATCTATAGACATAGAACAATCAGTTGATGAAAAAGAAAATATTATAGTTGAATTGATTAAAAATTTTAAAGGATTTTAATTTTGTTAGATATTAATATTGAAATTGAAAATATTGAAAATTTTTTTGGTGTTCAAGATAGTTTTGTTCCTTATTTATTAGCTGGGTTAGTTAAAAAAAATAATATTGTTTATGTAGCTAAAAATGACGTGGAATTATTAGCTGTAAGTAATTTTATATCTAATAATTTTTCAGATATTAATATATACTCAATTCCTTCATGGGATTGTCTTCCATATGATATATCTTCTCCTAATTATAATATTATTAGCGAAAGAATTAAAACTTTTACAAACTTAAGTTTTTCAAATGAAACTTCTAGTGATAATAATTTATTTTTAACTACAATAAATGGATTGTTAATAAAAACAGCTCCAAAAGATTTTTATTTATCAAATTTTTTAAAAATAAATAATTCGAATGAAAATTCTTTTAAAAACATAAACGATTTTCTTAATAATGTTGTTTATAATCGTGTTCAAACGGTAAGAGAGTTAGGTGAATTTAGTATAAGGGGAAGTATATTAGATATTTTTCCAATTGGATACGACCATGCTGTTAGAATTGATTTTTTAGGAGAAAAAATTGAAACTATAAAAAAAATGGATCCATTAACACAAAGATCAGGTGAGTTATTAAATTTTGTTAATATTTACTTGCCAAATGAGTATCTATTAAATGAAAAGACTATTGAAAACTTTAGAACAAAATTCAGAGCGTTTAAAGGATTAGACAGTAAAAATAATATTATATATGAAAAGATATCATCAGGAATTAAGTTCGATGGTATTGAGCATTTCCTTCCATTGTTTCATAATGAGATGTTAAATTCATTTTTTGATTTTATACCACAAAATAATATTTTAAAATTTGTTTTTACTAAAAACTTTTCTAATCAAATTGATGAAAGATTTGAAGAAATTGATAATTTTTATGAATTAAGAAAAATAGAGAAATCTGATAATGCTATAATAAAAATAGATGATTTATATTTAAGTAAAAACAAATTACAGGGGTTCTTAAAAAATATTAAAACCGCTTATATTCATGATATTAATACTGTTAAGTCTAATTTAAAAAATGTTTTTGATTTAGATACAAAGCCTTTATTAATACCTAAATATATTCTTACAGAAGATAATAATAAAGTTTCTGAATTTATAAAGTTTTGCATTAAAGAAAATTTAAATGGAAAAATTATTATAATAATAACAGAAGACTTATCTAAATTAAAAAATTTAGTTAATTTTTTTAAAGAAGAATTATTAAGTAACAACATTTCTTATGACACTATTGAAATAAAAGATTTAATCATTGGTAATTTTCAGAACACTTTTAATTTTTCTTGTTCAACATATTTTGAAAGTTTTCAAATTGGTAATTATTATTTAATTTCTGAAAAAGATATATTTGGTTTTTCTAATAAAAAAAAGAAATCGTGGAGACGTAAAACTGAAAATTTTCTAAAAGATGTTTCCACTATAGATTTTGGAGATCTGATAGCTCATATTGATCATGGAATAGGCAAGTACGATGGGTTAGAAAAAATAACTACGTCTGGAATAGATCATGACTGTCTAAGACTTCTCTATAGTGGAGGTGATAAATTATATCTTCCAGTAGAAAATATGAATTTATTAAGTAGAGTTGGTAATTCTGATTTTGCAAGAGATTTAGACAAATTAGGTTTAAATAATTGGCAAGCAAGAAAAGCAAATGTAAGAAAAAAAATTAAGGATATGGCTGAGAAATTGATAAGAGTTGCTGCTCAACGAGAAATTATACTAACCGAAAAACTTTCTTTACCAAATTATTATGATGAGTTTTCTAAACAATTTCCTTTTGAATTAACAGATGACCAAGATACAGCTATTAACGATATTATATCTGATCTTGAAACTGGAAAACTAATGGATAGATTAATATGTGGTGACGTTGGTTTTGGTAAAACTGAAGTTGCTTTGAGGGCATCTTTTATTGTTGCTAATTCTGGGTATCAGGTTGCACTTGTTGCGCCTACAACAATTCTAGTTAAACAACATATTAAAAGCTTTAAAAGTAGATTTAAAAATACAACTGTTAAGGTTGTCGGTTTATCTCGAATGACGAATAATAAAGATCGCTTGATAATTAAAGCTGGGTTAAAATCAGGTGATATAAATATTGTTATAGGAACTCATGCATTATTATCAAATGACGTTGATTTTAATAACCTAGGTTTATTAATTATTGATGAAGAACAACATTTTGGAGTTGGACAGAAGGAAAAAATAAAAGAATTACAAGGTGACATTCATGTTCTTACCTTAACTGCTACTCCAATACCAAGAACTTTGCAATTATCATTATCAGGATTAAAAAATCTTAGTTTAATAACAACTCCCCCAGTTAATAGACTTGCAGTAAGAACCTTTGTTTTAGCATGGGATAATGTAGTTCTTATAGATGCTCTAAAAAGAGAAAAAGTTAGAGGAGGGCAAATATTTATAGTATGTCCAAGAATTAAGGATATGGATAAGCTATATGAAACTGTTCAAAAAATGGTGCCAGAGCTATCCATTTCAGTGGCCCATGGGCAAATGAAAATAAATGAGCTTGATAACGCTATTAACACTTTTTCTGAAGGTAAATCAGATATATTAATATCAACAAATATAATTGAATCTGGTATTGATATTCCAAATGCAAATACAATGATTATATACAAGTCTGATATGTTTGGTCTATCTCAACTTTATCAACTAAGAGGAAGAGTAGGTCGTAGTAAAAATAGAGCATACGCTTATTTTACAATTGAACCTGGAAAAATCTTATTAAAGAAATCTCAACAACGTTTAGATGTAATTAAAACATTAGATAATCTAGGAGCCGGTTTTTCGCTTGCTAGTTATGATATGGATATAAGAGGTTCAGGTAATCTTTTAGGAGATGAACAATCTGGTCAAATAAAAGAAGTTGGAATTGAGCTCTATCAAGATATGTTAAAAGATGCTGTTTCAGCTTATAAAAGTGGAGATAATGCTATCAATGAAGTTTGGACACCATCAATTAATCTTGGTTTGCCTGTTCTAATTCCTGAAACTTACGTTTTTGATTTATCAACTAGAATGTCTTTGTATAGAAAAGCAGGAGAATTAATTAACACTGATGATATTAATATTTTTTCTGAAGAGCTTTATGACAGATTTGGGGCTCCTCCAGAAGAAGTTAATAATTTATTAATGACTTTAATGATTAAAAACAAATGTATGTCTCAAAAAATAAATTTAATTGATGCGGGCCCAAATGGAATATTACTTGGCTTTAAAGATAATTATTTTAAAAATGGCGAGAATTTATTGATTTGGGTTCAAAAAATGTCTGGTCAAATAAAGATAAGGCCAGATCATAAATTATTTCTTCAAAAGAAGATGAAATCCAGAGATGACAAAATAAACGAAGTAGTTAAGTTAATTGATCAAATAGAATTGATTAATAATTAACTGTTTATATTCTACATTCAAAAGTGCCTTTTACACTGTCATTTTCGTATGTTTTAATTTTGATTAATACAAATTTGTTGTAATTAACACATCTAACTTTTAATTTTTCTTTTATCATTTGAGGGAAGCGAGTTATTACATTTTTTTCTAATTTCCAGCTTAAAACGAAAGCCTTTTCAGGATTGTTTATTATATTTTTATTAAATTCACTATTAATAATCATTAAGTTTTTATTACTATTATTACAGCCTGTAAATATAAGCAAAGTCATTATAAGTATAAATTTATAAAACATACATATCCAATCCAATGATAATTATTAATCATATTCAAAGTAATAATTGATTACCAATTTCCAGTGTTTTTCATAGAAGACCATGGCTCAATAATTTCTAAAGCTTCACCTTGTTGAAGAATTTCAATAGATATATTATCTGGAGATTTAATAAAAGCCATTCTACCATCTCGTGGAGGTCTATTAATTATAACATCACTATCCATAAGTTTTTTGCAAAAATCATATATGTTCTTGACTGTAAAAGCTAAATGACCAAAATTTCTTCCAACATCGTAACTTTCAGGATCCCAGTTATACGTGAGCTCAATTTCTGGAGCACGTTCTTCTATAGCTCTATTTTTATCTTCATCCGCAGCAAGAAAAATAAGAGTGAATTTTCCCTCTGGAACATCTTTTCGTCTAATTTCAATTAATCCTAGTTTATTACAAAAAAAATCCAAAGATTCATCAATATTTGTAATTCTTATCATTGTATGTAAATATTTCATATTTAATCCTATTAAATAATTGAATATTTATATTGCAATTTAAAAATGAAATGTAAAGTTCTTACTGATACTAATTTTTGAAATTTCCAAATAGAGGCTTTTATGAATTTAGATAAATATGAAGTTGGATTTAACATTCCTGCAAAAATAGGTATGGAATTTAAAGATATACAGACACCTGCATTAATTATAGATTATGATGTTTTTAAATTGAATATATCTAAGATGAAAGATTTTGTTCATAACAATAAAATTAAATTAAGACCTCATGCTAAAATGCATAAATCCGTTGATATTGCAGAATATCAAATTAGTTACGGAGGAGCTCATGGAATATGTTGTCAAAAAGTAAGTGAAGCAGAAGTTTTTGCTAAAAGTGGTATTAAAGATATTCTAATCACCAATCAAATATCTAATACCTTAAAAATTGATAGATTAACAAGAATTCCTTTGTTAGGTGTTACAATAGGATGTTGTGTGGATAATGCACAAAATATTAATGATATTCAAAATGCTGCCGGTTTAAATAAAACAATTGTTAAAATTTTTGTTGAATATGATTGTGGAGCTAATAGATGTGGCTTAAAATCATTCAATGATATTGAAAAATTAATTAATCAAATAAATAAATGTGAAAACCTAATTTTTTCTGGATTTCAAGCTTATAATGGTTCTATTCAACATATTGAAGATTTTAATAAAAGAAGTATCGAAGTCAAAAAAACATGTGAAAGAATTAAAAAATTAAAATCTTCTTTTGATAATTATAAATTAGAAATTACTGGGGCAGGGACAGGTTGTTTTGATCTTGAGGTTTTAGAAAACGTTTATACAGAAATTCAAGTTGGTTCATATGCATTTATGGATGCTCATTATTCTTCATTAAAAAAAGACCATAAAATTAATAATACTATTTTATTTAATAATTCTCTATTTATTTTATCTAGTGTTATGTCAACTGCCAATACTGGTTACCCAGTAGTAGATGCAGGACTTAAATCAATGTCAGTAGACAGTGGCTTACCAGTAACTTTAAATAGAAATTTAAATTATATAAAATGCTCTGATGAACATGGTGTTTTATCAGATCCAAATAGTTTTTTAAAAATCAATGATAAAATAAGCTTAATACCTGGCCATTGTGACCCTACTTGTAATTTACATGATTGGTACGTAGTAGTTAAAGATAATTTAGTAAAAGAAATTTGGCCTGTAAGTGCTCGTGGTTATAGCTTTTAGAAATTAAATTAAGAAAAGTATTTTTTATATCTATTATTTGATTATCTCCATGACACTTATCATAAAATTATTAACTGTATTAATATAATAGAATCTGATGATAAGTTCTTTAATAATCATACTTATAATTTACAGAGTGTAGCCTTAACAAATAATGGAGAGGTTTATTAAAAGCAAAAAATACACCTAACTGTAGTAAATGCAAATATAG
>CAZWGZ010000027.1:0-15613 GCA_964633395.1 uncultured Rhodobacterales bacterium | reverse complement strand
GCTGAAACAAAAGCTAAAGTAGCAGCTAAACCTGCTGAAACAAAAGCTAAAGTAGCAGCTAAACCTGCTGAAACAAAAGCTAAAGTAGCAGCTAAACCTGCTGAAACAAAAGCTAAAGTAGCAGCTAAACCTGCTGAAACAAAAACAAAAAAATCAACTCCTAACGACAAGTAGAGGAATTATTAATGGCACATAAAAAAGCAGGTGGTAGTTCAAGGAACGGTAGAGATTCTGCAGGTAGACGACTTGGTGTTAAAAAATTTGGTAGTGAATTAGTAGTTCCTGGTAACATTATAATACGTCAAAGAGGTACTAAGTTTCATCCTGGATTAAACGTTGGAATGGGAAAAGATCATACAATTTTTGCATTAGTTGATGGGCATGTTAAATTTAAAGAGCTCAAAGGTAAAAAAATGTTTGTTTCAGTTGATCCAATAAAACAAGCCGCTGAATAATATATAAATAATATATTTATTTAGGGAATAACTTAAAGGTTATTCCCTTTTTTGTTTTTAAGTTCTATTCTTAATAATTATTATATAACAGAGTTTTTGATGAAATTTTTAGACCAAGCTAAAATATATATAGCTAGTGGACACGGTGGTGCAGGATCTATCTCTTTTAGAAGGGAAGCTCATGTTCCTTTTGGAGGGCCAGATGGAGGTAATGGAGGAAAAGGCGGTGACGTAATCGCACATTGTACCGATGGTCTTAATACTCTTATTGATTTTCGTTATCAACAGCATTTTAAAGCAAGACCAGGAGATGGCGGCAAAGGTAGAGATAGAAGTGGCATTGGTGGAAAAGATTTAATCCTTCGTTTACCTCTCGGGACACAAATATTAGATGAAACTAATACATTTATCTTAGCTGATATGACTAGAATTGGTCAAAAAGTTACAATAGTGAAAGGTGGCGAAGGTGGAAAAGGAAATACATTTTTTAAAAGCTCCACTAATCAGGCCCCTAGAAAATCTCAACCAGGTGGTGAATTAGAAGAAAAATGGATTTGGTTACGTCTTAAACTTATTGCTGACATTGGATTGGTTGGATTACCCAATGCTGGTAAAAGCACTCTATTATCAAGAATAACTGCAGCAAAACCTAAAATAGCGGATTACCCTTTTACAACACTTCACCCAAACCTAGGTGTTGTTAATCAAGATGATAAAGAATTTGTAATAGCAGATATACCTGGTTTAATTGAAGGAGCCCATGAAGGTCTCGGTTTGGGGCATAGATTTTTAGGCCATGTTGAGCGTTGTAAAGCTCTACTTCATCTTGTTGATGTAACTAGTGAAAATATTAAAAAAGATTACCAAACAATAATTAATGAATTAAAGGCTTATGACACTAATCTAGCCGAAAAAAAACAAGTGATAGTTTTAACAAAATGTGATGCTGCAAATGAAGATCAAATTAATTTTGCCAAAAAAGAATTAAAAAAATTAAAAATAAATAATGTGTTAGGAATTTCTGCTGTATCTGGAGATAATATTACAACATTAATCAGAAAACTTCAGGAACTTGTTTCAACTAATAATCAAAATGGTGATATAGATCATGATCAGGAAACAATAAATGCTTGGTCTCCATAATCTAGAGAATTAAAAAAGATGAACAGACAAGATTTAATTAAGAATTCAAAACGAGTAGTTATAAAAGTCGGCTCTGCTCTATTAATAGATGAAGACAAGGGTAAACTTAAAAATAAATGGTTGGCATCTCTTGCATTAGATATTAATGATCTTATAAAATTAGGAAAAGAAGTTATCTTAGTTTCGTCAGGTTCTATTGCGTTAGGGAAAAAACAATTAAACTTAAATAAAAATTTGTCTTTAGATGAAAAACAAGCTGCTGCTGCTACAGGGCAAATAACTCTTGCTCATGGTTGGAAAGAAACTTTGGGAGGTTATGGTCTAAATGTTGCTCAAATTTTACTTGCACCTGATGACACCGAGACTAGAAGAAAACACTTAAATGCAAGAGCTACATTAATAAAATTAATAGAGCTTAATGTAATACCTGTAATAAATGAAAATGATACAGTTGCAACAGAAGAAATAAGATTTGGTGATAATGATAGACTTGCTGCAAGAGTTGCCCAAATGTGTAGTGCAGATTTATTAATTCTATTATCTGATATCAATGGTCTTTATTCGTCAGATCCAAATAAAAATAAAGACGCATCTTTCATAGAAGAAATTAATAGAATCACTCACGAAATTGAACTGATGGCAGGACCACCCCATATTAGTATTTCTTCAGGAGGCATGATCACTAAAATTGAAGCTGCAAAAATTGCTACTAATGCTGGGTGTCATATGATTATTTGTGACGGACAACAAGAAAACCCACTAATACAATTACAAGAAATAAATTCTAAATTTAGTTGGTTTAAGGCAACAGACAAACCAATGCGTGCTAGAAAACAATGGATTTCTGGTGCTTTGCAAGTAAAAGGACAAATTATAATAGACAAAGGAGCTTCTGAAGCAGTAATTAAAGGTAACTCAATTTTATCGGCAGGAATAATTGCTACTGAGGGAACTTATGAGAAAGGTGATCTTATTAAAGTTATTGATGAAAACAAAAATTTTATAGGAAAAGGTCTTATTCACTTTAATAATTTAGAAGTTAACTTAATTAAAGGATCCAAAAGTGATGATATTGAATTAATTTTAGGATATAGAGGAAAAGACGAAGTGGTTCATAGAGATGACTTCGTTCTAGAAAAGAATTAAGAGTAAAATAAAATGAGCACAACTGAAAATATTTTTGAATATGTGAATCTTATAAATAAGAGATCTAAAGTAGCTTTTAAAATTATTGCATCAAGCAAGTCTAAAGATAGAAATTTAGCCATTTTAAACACGTCCAAAATAATTAAGAATAATATAAATAAAATACTACACGCAAATGAAATTGATATAAATAATGCTAAAACTAAAAGTCTGAATAATTCATTCATTGATAGGCTTATATTAAACCCTGCAAGAATCAATGATATAGTTCTTGGTTTAGAAAATATAAGTAAAATGAGTGATCCTTTGGGTATTGAGCTATCAAGATGGCAACAACCAAATGGTCTAGATATTTCAAGAATTACTGTTCCACTCGGTATCATAGGTATAATATATGAATCTCGTCCAAATGTAACTGTCGATGCTGGTAGTTTATGTATTAAATCAGGAAATACAGTCGTTCTCCGCGGAGGATCTGATTCAATCCACACATCAAGAGTATTTGCAAAGTATCTCCGTGAAGGGTTATTATCTGCAAACCTTCCTGAAGATGCTGTTCAAATGATCGATAGTACAAACCGGGAAGCTGTTACAGCTATGTTACAATCAATAGGACAAATAGATGTAATTATTCCTCGTGGTGGAAAATCTTTAGTGAATAAAGTTCAAAAAGAAGCTAGAGTACCTGTGTTTGCTCATCTTGAAGGTATATGTCATTTATATGTAGATAAAGAAGCTGATATAAATAAAGCAACAAAAATTATTATTAATTCAAAAATGCGTAGAACAGGAGTATGTGGAGCAGCAGAAACACTTCTTGTTGATCGAGCTATCAGTAAAGATGTGATACCTATTTTTATAAAAAAATTAAAACAAGCTGGATGCCTATTAAAAGGTGATAAAGAAACAACTCTAATTGATAAAACTATTGATTTAGCATCTGAAGAAGATTGGAAATCAGAATATCTTGATGCTATTTTATCAATCAAGATAGTTGAAGGAGTTGAAGGAGCTATTAATCATATAGAGCAATACTCTTCTAATCATACTGAATCTATCATAACAGAAAACAAAAATACTGCTGAGATTTTTCTATCCAAAATAGATAGTGCTATAGTAATGCATAATGCTTCTACTCAGTTTGCTGATGGAGGTGAATTTGGTATGGGTGCAGAAATAGGGATTTCAACTGGACGAATTCATGCGCGTGGGCCAGTGGGTGCTGCACAATTAACTAGTTTTAAATATCTTGTAAGAGGAAAAGATCAAATTCGTGATTAATAAAAAAAAAATCTTTTTTAAAAATAATATAGCATCATGCTTTTCTTATTTAAGAAAAAGAAAAGTTGGAATATTAGGAGGATCTTTTAACCCTGCTCACGCAGGACATGTCCACATTAGTGAAATAGCTAAAACAGCTTTAGGTTTAGATGAAGTGTGGTGGCTTGTTGCGCCCCAAAATCGCTTAAAGTCTAGTTTGGATATGGAAAGTTTTAGCAACAGATTAATTCAGGCTAGATCTTTAACTGAAAATTTCCATTATATAAAAGTTTTTGATTTAGAACAAAAAAACAAACTATTTATTTCTTACCAAACTGCATTCTTCTTAACTAAAAAATCTCAAAAAGCCAAATTTATATGGTTAATGGGTAGTGATATATTAAAAAACTTTAGTAAATGGATAAAACCATCGCTTATTTCTAGAAAAATGCCCGTTGCAGTAATTGAAAGACCGGGTTATTCTTATTCTGTAATGAATAGTAAAGAAACACTATCTCTTGGAAAAAGATTAAAATCGTCAAAAAGTAAAACTTTATATTTAAAAAGAAAACCAACATGGGTTTTTATAAAGAAAAAATTATTGGCGATTTCCTCTACTGAAATAAGAAATTTAAACTCTAAAAAACAAGCAGGTTAATAAAAAATGAAAATAACTAAATCTCCTTCTTCTAAGCAATTGTTAAAATTAACTTTGCAATCGTTAGAGGATAACAAAGCATTTGATGTTGTAAGCATAAATCTTATAGGTAGAAGTAGCATCGCTGATTATATGATAGTGGCTAGTGGTAATTCATCAAGACAGGTAACATCTATGGCTGATAATCTAGTAAAAACATATAAAGAAATTGGTCTTCGTCCATCTTCTCCTGAAGGGATGTCTAATGGTGATTGGGTTCTGATTGATGCTAAAGATATTCTTATTCATATATTTCGTCCAGAAGTAAGAGATTTTTATAGTCTTGAAAAAATGTGGTTAAAAAATCAAGACGAAACATCTGTTGATAATATTCAAAATAAAATATGAAATACATAATTTCATTTATAGGAAAATCTAAAACTACAGACGAAGATATAATAACAAAAAAATATTTGAAAAGATTAAATAATGTTGTGATTAAGCAACATGAAGTAAAAACAAATAATATTAAATTAAAAATGATGGAAGAAGGTTCTAAATTAATAAAGTCAACACCTTTAAATGGTAAATTAATACTCCTTGATGAACAAGGTGAAAATTTATCAAGCACTGATCTAGCTAAATTAATATTAGAGTGGGAAGAAAATAGTATTTCAATTGTAAATTTTGCAATTGGTGGAGCTTATGGAAATGGAGAGGAAATTAAAAAAACAGCTGACAAAGTAATTGCCTTTGGTCGCCAAACATGGCCGCATCAAATGGTTAAAATGATGGTTGCAGAACAAGTTTATAGAATTGACACCTTATTAAAAGGTCATCCTTATCATAAGTAGTAATATTACAAACATAATGGAATTTAATTTATGGAAAAAATAAAAAATAAACAAATAATATTATGTATCATGGATGGTTGGGGTATTAATAATAAAACAAATTATAATGCTGTTGCCCAAGCCAAAACTCCAAATTTTGATCATTTATCTAAAACATTCCCTTACTCAACGCTTGAAGCTTCAGGAGAACATGTAGGCTTACCTATTGGACAAGTTGGTAACTCTGAAGTGGGTCATATGAATCTGGGTTCAGGCAGAATTGCTCTTCAAACACTTCCTAGAATTAATCAAGCGTTTAAAAAAAATAGTGTAAAAACCAATAAAAAATTTAATCAATTTATTGCTAATCATAATAAAAATAAAACTGTTCATTTAGTTGGGTTATGCAGCAAAGGTGGGGTCCACTCACATACTGACCATATAATCGAAACTGCTAAACTATTAGATGAAAATAAAATTAAAACTATTTTACATATTTTTTCTGATGGCCGTGATAGTTCGCCATTAGAACTTGGGAGCATAATTACAAAATTTGAAGATTCTTTACCAAAAAAAATAAAAATAGCTACTCTTATCGGAAGATATTACTCAATGGATAGAGATAATAGATGGGATAGAATAAAGAAATCTTTTGATCTAATAGCTTATGCTAAGCATGATAGAAAATCAAAAGATGCATCCTCCGCCATCAAATTAGCATATGATAATAATGAAACTGATGAATTTATATCTCCTACTTTAATTGGAGATTATTCTGGCATACAAAATGACGATAGTTTGTTAATGGTTAACTTTCGATCAGACCGCGTTAGAGAGTTATTAACTGCTTTTTTAGATCCTGATTTCAAAAAATTTGAAAAAAATCTAAATACACCTTATTTTTCCAATGCATTAGGTATGACAGAATACTCTGAAGATCTTTCTAAATTTATGGGTAGTATATTCGTAAAAGACCCTATAAAAAATACACTTGGTGAAATCGTTTCAAATGCAAAATTAACACAGCTTAGATTAGCTGAAACAGAGAAATATCCCCATGTAACATTTTTTTTTAATGGAGGAATGGAAACTCCACTCCCTGGTGAATCAAGAATAATGATTCCTTCACCTAAGGTTTCAACATACGATCTAAAACCTGAAATGTCCGCTAGAGATGTTGAATATGAGTTAATTAATGCAATTGAATCTAAAAGTTATAATCTTATCATAATAAATTTTGCTAACCCTGATATGGTTGGACATACTGGAAATATGAAAGCTACTATAACAGCAGTTGAAACAGTTGATAGAGCAATCGGAAATATTATAAAAGCTCTAGATAAATCAAATGGTATTATGTTATTAACTGCAGATCATGGAAATTGCGAAGTAATGATGCATGAGGAATTTAAAATACCTCATACAGCTCATACATGTAATAAAGTACCTTTGATTTTAATTTCAAAAGATAATAGTTTAAAATTGCAAAATGGTAAGTTGGCTGATGTAGCCCCTACTATTCTAGATTTGATGTCTTTGGCAATACCTGAATCTATGAACGGAAAAACTTTATTAGTTAAATAATTTACTTTTATAAAATCATTTTGAATACTTGCCTGATTTGATTTGTTCTATATTATTCTATTACCAGTAAGCTCTCAGTTTAATGTCTCTTAGGAAAATAAAATATGATTAGTAATTTTTTTATAAAAAAAAAAAATATGTTTTTAATTATAATGACTTCATTTTTAATAATTTTTGGAATTGTCCCAGATAATATTGTCAATGCACAATCAAATCGTCAAGAAACTTATAAACAACTTAATCTTTTTGGAGATGTTTTTCAAAGAGTTCAAGAGCAATATGTTGAAGAAGTTACGGATAAAGAATTAATAGAAGCAGCTATATCTGGAATGCTTCAATCTCTTGATCCTCATTCGTCTTATCTTAGTGACGAATCATACAAAGATATGCAAGTTAAAACAAAAGGGACTTTTGGTGGTTTAGGAATTGAAATAACTATGGAAGATGGTGTTGTTAAAGTTGTATCACCTATTGATGAAACACCTGCCGCCCAAGCAGGAATGCAATCAGGTGATCTAATTATCGGAATAAATGGATTGTCTATAAGAGGTCTATCAATAAATGATGCCGTTTCTAAACTTAGAGGACCTATAGGTAGTAAAGTTACTATTACTGTTATTCGTAATAAGCGGGAACCGTTTGAACTGGAAATAACTAGAGATATTATTAAAATAAGATCAGTAAGACATAATATCATCAATAATGTGGGCTATGTAAGGTTAACTACATTTTCTGAAACAACAACCAAAGGTATGAATTCATCTATAAATAAAATTAAAAAAGAACTTGGTGATAAATTTCAAGGGTTAATTTTAGATCTTAGAAATAATCCTGGAGGCCTTCTAAATCAATCAATTTCTGTTGCAGACTCATTTCTTAATCAAGGCGAGATAGTGTCTACTAAGGGAAGAAAAAATAATGATACGTCAAGAGTATTTGCCAAAAAAGGAGATTTAATTGATGGTAAACCGCTCGTAGTATTAATCAATAGTGGCTCAGCATCTGCAAGTGAGATTGTTGCTGGAGCCCTAAAAGATCATTCTAGAGCTATCATTATTGGTACTAGAAGTTTTGGGAAAGGTTCTGTTCAGTCTATTATCCCACTTGCTGGAAATGGAGCTATGAGATTGACAACAGCAAGGTATTACACACCAAGTGGAGTGTCAATCCAAGCAAAAGGTATTGAACCTGATATATTAGTTGAAGCAGGTATTACAGAAATTAAAAAGGATGCTAATAAAGGTACGCGAGAGGAAGATCTCAGGGGTGCCTTAGATAATAAAAATAAATCATCTAAGACAATTAAAAGCGATAATAAAGATGATAAAGATGATAAAAAAGTAGTTTTAACGCCTATTGAAAAACTTAAGCAAGATAATCAAGTGTCTAGAGCAATTGATCTCATTCGTGGGATAAATTTATTTAGTAATAAGATTAAAGATACTTCTAAAGTTTCACTTAATGAAGAGATATTCACGAACTTGAATTCTAAAAATAGTGTAAATAATGAGTAAAACTAATTATGATATCCCTCTGTTAAAAAGACCATATAGACCATGCGTAGGATTAATGGTTTTTAATAAAAATGGTCAAGTATTTTGTGGACAGCGAATTGATAATAAAGCTGAAGCGTGGCAGTTACCGCAAGGTGGAATTGATGAAGGGGAAACTCCAATAGAAGCAGGTTTTAGAGAATTAAAAGAAGAGACTAGTATAGTTAACGTACAATATGTTTGTGATTACCCTGATTGGTTAAATTATGAAATCCCTCTTCCACTTGCTGATACACTTTGGAATGGGAAATATAGAGGTCAAGTACAAAGATGGCTTCTATTTTATTTTATAGGTAAAAACTCTGAAATAAATATTAATACTAAAAACCCAGAATTCAAAACTTGGGAATGGATCAACCCAAACCAACTACCCTTAAGGGCCATTTCTTTTAAAAAAGAAGTTTATGTTAAAATAACAAAAGCATTTATTCCAATATTAAACAATTTTAATGCTTCTAAGTTGGAAGAAAGGTAATTAGAATGGAAAAAAATAATTTGAATTACACTATTCTTGAAAAAAGAATTCAAAACATTCTTACAGAAATACAGAATAAACCTAAGAAGTTTGAAAATATCTTCACTGAACTTTTTAATCATGATTTCCATTCCCAATTAGAATTTATTAAGGGATTAGATGATATAAATCTAAAAGGTTTGATAATTTCAATTAAAGATTTATTTAATGTTAAAGGGTATAAAACTCGCGGTGGATCACTTTTCTTAGATCCTTTGCCCTGTCTAAAAGATGCAAGTTGTATCAGCTTATTAAGAAAGTCTGGAGCCTTATTACTTGGTCATACAAACATGACAGAACTTGCTTATTCTGGGTTAGGAATTAATCCACATTATGGTACTCCTGAAAACCCTATATATAAAGGTTCTGTTCCAGGTGGGTCAACATCTGGAGGAGCTGTATCAGTCGCGCTCGATATAGCAGATATTACAATTGGAACTGATACAGGGGGTTCTACTAGAATTCCTGCAGCCTATACTGGTATAACAGGCTTTAAGCCTACCCAAGATACTATTTCTAGAGAAGGGTGTTTAGTCCTTTCTAAAACTCTTGATAGTGTTGGAATAATGGCCAAAAATACTGCCCTCTGCAAATTGGCCTATGAGGCTATGAATGAGGGGCCTAAGTCTAAAAAACATTATGATATCAATAATAATTTTACTATAACAATACCTACAAATTTTGGCTTTGATAATATTGAATCAGATATTCAAAGCACATTTGATATAGCAAAACAAAAAATAATAAATAATGGTATTAATGTTGTAGAAGTTAATTTACCTATACTAGATAGGTATAAGAAAGTTCCTTTATGGCAATTTGCAGCTGTGGAATGTCAAACAGAATACTTTGACGCTTACCGTGACACTCCTGAATTAATTGATCCAAATATCCTTAAAAGAATGCATAGAGCAAATGATGTTAAGGCTGTTGAATATAATTTGTTATTAAAAGTAAGACAAAAAATGATTGAAATGTTTAATAAAGAATTAGGTGATGGTTTTTTACTAATGCCAACTGTAACAATAAAACCACCATTATTAAAAGATTGCAATGATACAAAACATTATGACGAAGTGAATCTAATATCACTACAAAATACTACACTTGCAAATTTCATGAATGGATGCAGTATATCAATCCCATTTTCAAATAATAATACTAC
This sequence comes from uncultured Rhodobacterales bacterium, assembly GCA_964633395.1. Lineage (GTDB taxonomy): Bacteria > Pseudomonadota > Alphaproteobacteria > Puniceispirillales > Marisalimonadaceae > CAJJBL01. The sequence goes on along the minus strand of CAZWGZ010000027.1, from coordinate 5,323 downwards.
TATGGGTATTATGTTAAATGGATCGACTAATATGGATTACCAGCTTTTAGAAATTGGATCTATAATAGAGAAAATTTTAAAATAAAAGTGCTATTTATTATCAATCTATATTATCTATTACAGCCTGCATAAATGATGCATTTTTTTTAGCTAAATCAGCAATGTTAATATCGCTATCATTCTGAGCAGATTGATATTGCGAAAGCTTTTCTTGAAATATCTGTCTATTTGCTTTGTCGAGCTTTTCAGCTCTCTCAGCTAAAATAACAATAGATTTTTCATTGATTTCAGCAATGCCGCCATCAATCATAATTTTGGATGTGATTTTGTTTTCATTATATATATCAATTATTCCTCTATGGAGTGTTGACATTACATTAGAGTGCCTTGGTAAGGCACCTATGTTCCCGTCAGAGCCAGGAATTACAACCATTTCAGCTGGTTCTGAAACAATTACCATGGAAGGTGTTACAATATCCAAATTAGTTGTTTCTGCCATTATTACCTCTTTAGAATTATATTGATATTGATTAAGCCACTTCCTTAGCTAGCTTTTTTGCTTTTTCAACTGCCTCTTCTATAGTACCAACCATATAAAAAGCAGCTTCTGGCATATCATCATATTTACCTTCCGTAATTCCCTTGAAACCTTTTATAGTATCTTCAAGAGAAACTAATACTCCAGGTGAACCTGTAAAAACTTCCGCAACAAAAAATGGTTGAGATAGAAATCTTTGTATTTTTCTTGCTCTAGTAACCACTAATTTATCTTCTTCTGACAATTCATCCATTCCTAAAATAGCAATAATATCTTGAAGAGATTTATATTGTTGAAGCACTTCTTGAACTCTTCTTGCCACAGCATAATGCTCTTCTCCAACAATTCTTGGATCTAACATCCTTGAAGTTGAATCAAGTGGATCAACTGCTGGATAAATACCAATTTCAGCTATTTGTCTTGATAACACTGTTGTTGCATCCAAGTGAGCAAATGATGCAGCAGGCGCAGGGTCAGTCAAATCATCTGCCGGTACATAGATTGCTTGCACTGAAGTAATAGATCCTTTGTTTGTTGTTGTAATTCTTTCCTGCAAAGTTCCCATGTCTGTAGCTAATGTAGGCTGATATCCAACAGCAGAAGGAATTCTACCTAATAAAGCAGATACTTCAGACCCAGCTTGAGTAAATCTAAAAATATTATCTACAAAGAAAAGTACATCCTGTCCTTCTTGATCTCTGAAATATTCAGCTAGAGTTAGACCTGTTAATGCAACTCTTGCTCTGGCTCCTGGGGGCTCGTTCATTTGTCCATAAACTAATGCTGCTTTTGATCCAGGACCATCAGGAACAATAACACCTGATTCCACCATTTCATGGTAAAGATCATTACCTTCTCTTGTTCTTTCTCCCACTCCTGCAAAAACAGAGTATCCACCGTGTGCTTTGGCTACGTTATTAATTAATTCCATAATTAAAACAGTTTTTCCTACACCAGCACCTCCAAAAAGTCCAATTTTACCACCCTTAGCATATGGGGCAAGAAGATCTACGACTTTAATACCTGTAACTAAAATTTCAGATGATGTGGATTGCTCAACATATGTTGGTGCTTCTCTATGAATAGGCAAATACATTTTAGATTTAACTGGCTTACCATCATCAACTGGATCACCAATAACATTTAAAATTCTTCCTAAAGTTTCTGGACCAACTGGAACTGTTATTGGAGCACCAGTTTGAACTACTTCCATACCACGAACAAGTCCGTCCGTGCTATCCATAGCAATAGTTCTAACTTCGTTTTCTCCTAGATGTTGAGCTACTTCTAGGATTAGCTTTTGTCCACCATTATCAACCTTAAGAGCATCTAATATAAAAGGAAGGTCTCCATCGAACGCCACATCAACAACCGCTCCAATGACTTGCGCAATTTTACCAGTTTGTCTGCCAGATGGTTTTTTAGCCATTTTTTTCTCCATTTAATTTTCTAACAATAAATTTATTATACGGCTTCTGCACCAGATATGATTTCGATTAATTCTTTAGTAATAACTGCTTGTCTAGTTCTATTATATAGTAGAGTTAGCTTATCTATCATCTCACCAGCATTTCTAGTTGCATTATCCATAGCAGTCATTCTAGCGGCTAATTCACTTGCAGTGCTTTCAATTTGAGAACTAAATAGTTGTGTAGCTAAGTTACGTGGCAACAAATCACTTAAAATTTCTTCTTCACTTGGTTCAAATTCAAAAATTGAATTATCAATATTATCTTCAACTTCAATTTTTTTAACTTCAGCTGGAATAAGGGATTTATATGTGATTTCTTGAGCTATTACAGAAATAAATTTATTATAGATTACTCTACATGAACCGAATTCGTCATTCTCAAATAAAGTAATAATTTTTTTTGCCAATATTTCAGCATCTGTAAAGCTTGGCTTCCCCGATTTCCCTTCTAGTCTATCTATATATAGGTCTCCAAAATCTCTATTAAGTGCATCTGCTGACTTTTTACCAACCATGAGTAATTTGACTTTAATTCCATTTTTGTGAAGAGCTTGAACTTCTTTACGAACTGTTCTTGTTATAGAACCATTAAAGCCTCCACAAAGTCCTCTATCAGCAGAAAAAACAACTAGTAACTGAGTTTTATTATCTTCTTTTCCAGCTAAAAGGTCTATACTAGTTCCAGATGCTTTAGATGAAATTTTAGATACAATATTATCCATTCTAGATGTATAAGGACGAGAAGCTATTGCTTGATCTTGGGCTCTTCGAAGTTTAGCTGCTGCAACCATTTTCATTGCTGATGTTATTTTTTGAGTGGACTTTACAGAACCAATTCTATTTTTAAGATCTTTTAAAGACGGCATTTGAACCTATCCTATTTAATTTTTATAAAAATTAAGCATAACTTTTTACTAATTGATCCAAAGTTTCTCTAAGAGCTTTATCAGTCATATCTGATATAGATTTATCTTTTCTTATAGAATCAAGTATTGATGAACCTTTAGCTTTTAATTTTTGAAGTAAAGCTTGCTCAAATGCTCCAATACTTTGAGTAGGAATTTTATCTAAATATCCTTTTACTCCGGCAAAAATAACGGCTACTTGTTCTTCAACTGCCATTGGAGAATATTGAGATTGTTTTAAAAGCTCAGTTAGTCTTTCTCCTCTTGACAAGAGCTGTCGCGTTGAAGCATCCATATCTGAAGCGAATTGAGCAAAAGCAGCCATTTCTCTATATTGAGCTAAATCTAATTTAATTGTTCCTGCAACTTGTTTCATAGCTTTTATTTGAGCAGCAGAACCAACCCTAGAAACTGATAATCCAACATTGACCGCAGGTCTAATTCCTTTATAAAAAAGTTCAGTTTCAAGAAAAATTTGACCATCAGTAATAGAGATAACGTTAGTAGGAATAAAAGCGGAAACATCTCCTCCTTGCGTCTCTATTATTGGAAGAGCAGTAAGGGAACCAGATCCATTGTCACTATTCATTTTTGCAGCTCTTTCTAGCAAACGTGAATGAAGATAAAAGACATCTCCTGGATAAGCTTCTCTTCCTGGAGGTCTTCTTAATAAAAGCGACATTTGTCTGTAAGCGACTGCTTGTTTTGATAAATCATCATAAACAACAACTGCGTGCATTCCATTGTCACGAAAAAATTCTCCCATTGCTGCTGCTGCATATGGAGCTAAAAATTGCATTGGAGCTGGATCAGAAGCCGTAGCAGCTACTATAATAGAATATTCTAGAGCTCCTCTTTCTTCTAAAGTTTTTACTATTTGTGCAACAGTTGATCTTTTTTGACCAACTGCAACATAAATACAAAACAGTTTTTTTGTATCGTCTTTTCCAGCATTTTCATTTGTACTTTTTTGATTTAAAAAAGTATCAATTGCAATAGCTGTTTTACCAGTTTGTCTATCTCCAATAATAAGTTCTCTTTGCCCTCTTCCTACTGGAATAAGAGAATCAATAGCCTTTAAGCCCGTCTGCATTGGTTCATTTACAGATTGCCTAGGCATAATTCCTGGAGCTTTAGCTTCTACTCTTGTACGTTTTACATTTTTTAACGCACCTTTTCCATCAATAGGATTTCCTAATGCATCAACTACTCTTCCCAACATTCCTTTTCCGACGGGAACATCTACAATAGAACCAGTTCTTTTAACTATATCACCTTCTTTAATAGTTCTATCACTGCCAAAAATAACAACACCAACATTATCACGTTCAAGGTTAAGAGCCATTCCTGCAATACCACCTGGGAACTCAACCATCTCACCAGCTTTTACTTCATCTAAGCCATGAACTCTGGCAATTCCATCACCTACTGAAAGAACTTTTCCTACTTCAGTGACTTCTGCCTCTGCTCCAAAATTTGCAATTTGGTCTTTTAGTATTGTTGAAATTTCTGCTGCGCGGATATCCATTAATTTACACCTCTCATGGCTATTTCAAGTCGATTAAGTTTAGTTTTTATTGAACTATCTATCATTTTAGAACCAATTTTGACGATGAGACCTCCAATTAGAGATTCATCAACTTTCATTAAGAGTGAAATCTTATTGCCTCCAACAACCTCAGATATTGCTTTTTCAACTTCTTGTTGTTGAGACTTGTCTAATTCAATAGAAGAGGTGACTTCAGCTTTAACTTCACCATTCTTTCTTGAAACTTCTAATAGGAAAACGTCTATAATTTCAATTATAAAATTTAATCTACCATTGCCTGCAAGAGTTCCACAAAATTGAATTGTTAAATTATTTGCTTTAGCTTTTTTTAAAATTGCAATCAAAGAAGATTGTTTATCACTTTTAGATATAGCAGGAGATTTGATTAGACTCATTAAGACATTATTTGTTTCTAGTAATGATTTAAGTTCTGTAAAATCTTTAACTATTTTAGAAACTATTTTATTCTCATCAGCTAACTCATATAATGCTTTAGCATATCTTCCTGTTAACCCAGAATGTTGACCGGATGAACTACTCATCTTAAAACTTCCTTATCGTATAATTTTAATTAAAAATATATGGATTGCTATCACAGCATTAAGCTCAATGCAAGTAACTCAAGCCCTAGTTATTAAATAAATTTTACATAAATGAGAAAGGATCAATATCAATAGTTAATTTAATATTAGATGGCGTTTTAACTTTTTTAGTCCAATCAAGTAAAACCTGTTGTATATTTACTGTTTTATCAGATTTAATCAAGAATCTCCGCCTGAATTTACCTCTTAAAAAATGTAAAGGCGCTGGAGCAGGTCCAAAAATTTTAACGTTATGGAATAAAGGGGCTATCCGAGATA
>CAZWGZ010000026.1:0-15642 GCA_964633395.1 uncultured Rhodobacterales bacterium | reverse complement strand
CTGGAGCAGATTTAACTGTAGTTTATGGTGTTAATCACCAAAAATTAACAAAGGATCACTTAGTAGTATCTAACGCTTCATGTACGACAAATTGTTTGGCGCCACTTGCGATGATTATTAATAATGAAGTCGGTATTAAACAAGGGTTTATGACTACAATTCATTCTTATACAGGAGATCAACCTACTTTAGATACAATGCACAGTGATATGTATAGAGCTAGAGCTGCAGCAGGTAATATGATCCCAACTTCTACTGGTGCAGCAAAAGCTGTAGGACTAGTATTGCCAGAATTAAATGGAAAATTAGATGGCGTTTCCATGCGTGTTCCTACGCAAAATGTATCAGTAGTTGATTTTAAATTTAATGCAACTAGGCCTACTTCTGTCGAAGAGATTAACGATATTGTTAAAAAAGCTTCTTTGGGAAACTTAAAAAATATTCTTGGTTATACTGATGAGCCACTTGTATCAAGTGATTTCAACCATGATTCACATTCTTCTGTTTTTCATATGGATCAAACAAAGGTAATGGATGGATCATTTGTTCGTGTTCTAAGTTGGTATGACAATGAATGGGGATTTTCTAACAGAATGTCAGACACAGCAGTTGCTATAAGCAAGACTATTTGAATTTTTTGAAATTGTAATAACTATCAGTAAAAAGGTATTAATAAAATGAAGGAATTGTTAATAGCACCTTCTATATTGTCAGCCAATTTTGGTTTTTTAGCTGAAGAAGTTAAATCAATTGACAAGGCTGGAGCTGACTGGATTCATCTAGATGTTATGGATGGTCATTTTGTTCCAAATTTAACATTCGGTCCTCCAGTCATTAAATCAATAAGGCCTTGCTCTCAAAAGCCATTCGACGCACATCTAATGGTAACAAATCCAGACGAAGTGATTGAAGAATATGTAGATGCGGGTGTTGACATCATTACCGTTCATAAAGAGGTTACCCCTCATTTGGATAGAACATTAACTCGTATTCGTGAATTAGGGTGTAAAGCTGGAGTTTCTATAAATCCAGGAACCTCAATTTCTGGTTTAGAATTTTTATTAGATAAATTAGACTTAATACTTGTAATGAGCGTTAATCCTGGATTTGGTGGTCAAACATTTATTAATTCTTCATTAGGTAAAATTAAAACCATCAGTGACCTGGTGGGAAAACGCCCTATTAATATTCAAGTTGATGGTGGAGTAAATAGTGAAATAGCTCCAAAGGTAATAAAAGCAGGCGCAAATGTTATAGTTGCTGGGTCAGCCGTATTCAAGGAAGGGAATGTCGAGAGTTATAAGCAAAATATAAAATCTCTTCGTCATTAGATTTAAGATATGAAACCAATTACTTATTCTATAATTTTTGATTTAGACGGAACGTTAGTTCATTCTGTGCCCGATATGCATTATGCTATAAATAAAACATTAAAAGAATATAACTTAAAGATTATTTCAGAAGAAACATTACAAACTTTTGTTGGAGAGGGGATGTTATCACTTGCTAAGAAAGTTGTAGATTTTTGTGGAGGAGATAAAAATTTATATGATATTATCTTCAATAGTTATAGGAAAAATTATTCTGAACAACCATATAAATATAGTTCTTTAATGCCAGGCGTAATGGAGGCTTTAAATTTTTTTTATGAACGTAATATTGCGATGGGAATATGCACTAATAAAAGACAATTTGTTACAGAAGATTTAATTGAAAAAATGAATTTAAAAAAGTATTTTAGTGTTATTATAGGTGCACGAGATAATATTCCTCTTAAACCATTACCTGATATGGTTCTTTTGGCAATGCAGGGATTTAAATCAACTGAAACGTCATTTTTTATGGTCGGTGATACATCTAATGATATAGATGCAGCTAAAGCTGCAAATATTAAATCAATAGCAATCAGAGGAGGTTATACTCATATTGATATTGAAAAACTAGATGCAGATTTTACATTAGATAGTATGAAAGACATAATCGATCTTTTTAAAAATAAATAAATTACATTGGGTCCCAACTGAAAACGTCACCACTCCGTTCATTGTCAGTCATTGAGCTTTTAAAAGCAGGATACGCCCTTTGAGCTATTTCTTGAGGGGTCCATCCTTTATCTGAATGAATACTTTTAATGGGTCTGTTTTGATTATATATAAACAACTCATTTAAACGAGCACTAAAAATCTGTCCTGTTACTTCTTTTGCAGCAGCAGAAGCTAGGAAAACAGCTAATGGAGCATTAGTTTCAGGTGTCATCTTTTTTAACCTTTCTACTCTTTCCTTTTCTGCATCTGTATTGGCGGGTATTGAATTTGTCATTCTGCTCCATGCAAATGGCGCTATACAATTTGACCTAACATTATATCTACTCATATCCAATGATATAGATTTTGATAATCCAACTATACCCAATTTTGCAGCAGAATAATTCGCTTGCCCAAAGTTTCCAATTAAACCTGAAGTACTCGTCATGTGAACATATGCACCTGAGTTTTGTTCACGAAAGTATGGAGCTGCAGCCCTACTCACGTAAAAACCACCATTTAAATGAACATTAATAACGTCTTCCCAGTCCGAAGGTTCCATTTTATGAAAAATAGTATCTCTTAAAATACCTGCATTATTTATAACAATATCTATTTTGCCATATGTGTCGATGGCTTTTTTTATAATTAATTGAGCACTTTCCCAAGTTGAAACACTTTCATTACTGGTGATTGCTTGCCCGCCTTTTTGAGTAATTAAACCACATGTTTCTTCTGCTGGAGATTTAGAGCCTCCATCTCCAGTCAAGGATACTCCTATATCATTAACAACAATTGAGGCACCTTCTGCTGCTAGCGCTAGCGCCATTTCGCGGCCAATACCGCCACCTGCTCCAGTTACAACCGCTACTTTGTTCTCTAGTTCTAGATCAATTCTCATTTTTAAAGGCCCTTAATAATTTATATTTTATTAAATAATTTTATAATTGAACTATATTATTTTTTAAATTTAAAACAAGTTTCGAAAAAAATATTTGATTAATTTTGTATATATTAATTATTGATATTTAATTATAATTTATTTGATCATCATAATATTGATATCTAAATCATTATATCATATAAATTAAATGTGTATGTGGTCTAGTAGCTCATCTGGATAGAGCGCCAGATTCCTAATTTGGAGGTAAGAGGTTCGAGTCCTCTCTAGATCACCACGCTTAAAACCCTAGGTATTATAAAATAACGTGTCCTAAAGACTTCATTAAATTTAATGCTTTAATCAAAATACTTATTTAGATTTAACTATTTTTATAATCCATTAATTGAATTTGTAAGTTATTTCAAAGTAGAGTATTTTAAGAAATCCATTGTTAATATTGATTTAGGCTTGTTTATTCTTCTCAAGATTACCATTTCAAATATATAATTATGAAGTTTTATGAGGCTTTAAGTATTGATAAATTTTTTTTCTGAATTTGAACTTTCCACTATTAAAACTAAAAGAGGTATAATTAGATATAGAAAAGCTGGTAAAGGTCCTGCTTTATTAATGCTTCATGGAAACCCTCAAACACATGCTATGTGGCATAAAATAGCTCCCAAATTAGTCAAGGAATATACAGTAATTTGCCCTGATATACCTGGCTACGGAAAATCATTTAAACCTAGTGTTACTGAAAATCATGAACCGTATTCTAAAGTGAATATGGCATCTGACCTTATAAATTTTATGGAGCTTCTTGGTTTTGATAAATTTTATATTTTAGGACATGATAGAGGAGCTAGAATAGCTCATCGCTTAGCATTAAATTATTCAAAAAATGTTATAAAAATGATTTTATTGGATATTATTCCAACCATAGAACATTTTGAAAGAACTAATATGGAATTTGCAATGGGCTACTATCATTGGTTTTGGTTAGCTCAAAGAAGTCCTGTACCAGAGTCGGTTATTAATAAAGCTCCTGAAGAATGGTTTTTTGCTCACACATCTAGAGAGAAAAAAGATAAAGACTTTTTTCACCCTATGGCATTAAGTGATTATCTTGAGTGCATTAAAAATCCAGAAACAATTAATGCTATTTGTGAGGATTACAGAGCTGCGGCAACGATTGATATGATAGATGATAAAAAAAGTAGAGATGATAACATTAAAATTAATGTGCCTTTATTAATTTTATGGGGTAATAAAGGTAAATTAGAACAATGGTATCAAACTTTATCCATTTGGAAAAAATATTGTTCTAAAGAAGTTAAAGGTAATGCTATTAATTCGGGGCACTATTTAGCAGAAGAAAATCCAGGTGAAGTTATTGAAAGTATAAAAAACTTTTTGTAAATGTATTCTAAAAAACAAATCTAAATAAAAAAATTGTTAAAGAATGGTTTAAATAAAAATGAAAGAAACAAATATTTCTAATAATAAGAATGAATTACCTTTGTGGGATTTATCAGAAATTTATAAAGATATCAAAGATCCTATGATAAAAAATGATTTGAAAGATATAAGAAATCTTTCTAAAGATTTTTTAAAAAAATGGAAAGGTAAAATAAAAGATCTAAATTCAGAAGAGTTTGTCGATTGTATTGATCAATATCAAAATTTGAATGAAAAAATATATAAGATTGGAACGCATAGTAATTTAATTTTTGCTACTAATATGGAAGATCCAGAAATATCAAGATATAACTCATCTATTTCAGACGAGGTTACAGAAATTTTTTCTTCTTTAATTTTTGTCACTCTTGAATTATCAAAAATAAATGATGATATCATCAACGAATGGGTATTAAATGACGAAGCAAAACATTGGTTGCCGTATTTAACAATCCTTAGAAAAAGAAATCCTTATCTTCTAGATCCTCTAGTTGAAGAAATATTAATTGAAAAGTCAGCTACTGGAAGATCTGCTTGGGTTAGACTTTTTGACGAAACTTCAGCTGCATTGAGATTTCCCTTCAAAACAGAGATGGTAAGTGAAGCTGAAATTTTAAATTATTTGTCTGATATCGATCCAGAAAAAAGAAAAATAGCAGGTAAATCTCTATCACAAACATTAGAAAAAAATAAACGTATATTTGGAATGATTTTGAATGTTATTTCTCGAGACAGATATATTGAAGATAATAAACGAGGTTTCAAAAGAATTGTGTCATCCAGGAATCTAGATAATGATGTAGAAGACGAAGTGGTTGATGCTTTAGTAAAAACAGTAGATGAAGCTATGCCTCAGTTAACACATAGATATTATAAATGGAAAGCTAAACAATTTGGAAAATCTAAAATTGATTGGTGGGATAGAAACGCACCGTTACCTCAAACGTCAGATAGATCTATAGAGTGGTCTGAAGCTAAATCCATAGTGCTAGAATCGTTTGCCTCGTTTCATCCAGAAATAGCAAGATTAGCTAATCTATTCTTTGAAAACAATTGGATTGATGCGGATGTTAGAAAAGGTAAAGCGTCTGGTGCATTTGCCCATCCTTCCATTCCATCCTTGCACCCTTATGTCCTTTTAAATTATCAAGGAAAAATAAGAGATGTTATGACTTTAGCTCATGAATTAGGACATGGAGTCCATCAAATTCTAGCAGCAAAAAATGGTTTGTTAATGTCAGAAACTCCTCTAACTGTTGCAGAAACAGCATCAGTATTTGGAGAAATGTTAGTTTTTAGAAAGCTTCTAGAAGAGAGTAACCATGAACAAAAAAAACAACTCTTAGCTGGTAAAATTGAAGATATGTTAAACACTGTTGCAAGACAGATAGGATTTCATCAATTTGAAGTAAAGTTTCATGAAGCTAGAATTAAGTCTGAACTTACCCCAGATGAAATTGGTGATATATGGATGGAAACTCAATCTCATGCCGTTGGACCTTATGTAAACCTTACAGAAGATTATAAGGTTCTATGGGGATATATCCCTCATTTTGTTCACACACCATTTTATGTCTACGCTTATGCTTTTGGAGATAGTTTAGTGAATGCTTTATGGCACGCTTATCAAAATACTGATAAACAGAGTTTTTCAGAAAAATATATTGCTATGTTGTCAGCAGGTGGAACTAAAAGTCATAATGACTTATTAAAACCATTTAATTTAAGTGCGTATGATAAAAGTTTTTGGCAAAAAGGTATTTCTATGATTTCAGGCCTAATGGATGAACTAGAGAGCCTGAAGACATAAATTTGATTGGATAAAGCTGTAAATGACAAATAAAAATAATACTAAAGATCAATTAAGTCGCTCCATGACAAGTGGAAGACTAAGGCGATATGCAAAAGTTACTTCAGCAATGGGAGGACTAGCTGCTCGATTGGCAGGTGAAAAATATTTAGGTATAAAAATAGATAGAGAGCAGCACGCATCTGATTTAAGAGCTGCTTTAGGAGGATTAAAAGGACCTCTTATGAAAGTGGCTCAAATTTTAGCAACTATTCCAGATGCTCTGCCAAAGGAATATGTAAATGAATTATCTCATTTACAAGCTGATGCGCCTTCAATGGGTTGGCTTTTTGTAAAAAGAAGAATGAAGGCTGAGTTAGGTGAGAATTGGCAAGGAAAATTTGAAGAGTTTGAAAAGCAAGCTTCTGCAGCTGCATCTTTGGGGCAGGTACATTTTGCACAAAGTAGAGATGGGAAACAGTTAGCGTGTAAATTACAATATCCAGATATGGGTTCTGCTGTCGAAGCTGATTTAAAGCAACTTAAATTAATTTTTTCTTTATATGAAAAGTATGATTCAGCAATTTCAACAAAGTCAATTCATGAAGAATTATCTGATCGATTGAAAGAAGAGTTAGATTATTCTCATGAAATAAAAAACATGAATTTATACCGGCATATGTTATCAGAGTTTAAGGAAATAACTTTACCAGAGCCAGTTGACGATTTGTCTACAAATAGACTTTTAACAATGACTAGAATTGATGGTATAAAAATTATGCAATTTATATCAGAGAACTCTGATATGGAAATTAGAAATCAAGTGGCTATGAATATGTTTAAAGCTTGGTATGTTCCTTTTTATAAATACGGTGTTATTCATGGAGATCCTCATTTAGGTAATTATTCAATTAGGCCTGATGGTGGAATTAATTTAATGGATTTTGGGTGTGTTCGAATTTTTAGACCTGACTTTGTAACTGGTGTTATTGAGTTATATAAAGCTCTTAGAGATGGCGATGAAGAGCAGGCAGTAAATGCTTATGAAAGGTGGGGGTTTAAAAATCCTACAAAAGAGTTAATTAGTATTTTAAATATATGGGCTAACTTCATATATCAACCGTTATTAGAAGATAAAGTAAGACCAATTAATCCAAGCGCTTCAGGTCAATATGGAAGAGAAACTGCAGAAAAAGTTCACGAAGAATTAAAAAAAATTGGGGGTGTTAGACCACCAAGAGAATTTGTCTTAATGGATAGAGCTGCTGTTGGTTTAGGGTCTGTTTTTATGCATTTAAAAGCTGAAGTTAATTGGTTTAGAATTTTTAACGATTTAGTGGAAAATTTCAATGAAGAAACTTTATCAAAAAAACAGAGTGAAGCCATGGAAAAAGCTGGTTTAAAGATAGAGATTTAAAATAAAAAATTAATTAATATGTTTTAAAATACTGTCTAATGATTTTTTTGCATCACCATAAAGCATTCTAGAATTATCTTTAAAGAAAAGTGGATTTTCAATTCCAGAATATCCTCTTCCTTGACCTCTTTTAGAAATAAAAACTTGCTTTGCTTTCCAAACTTCTAAAACAGGCATTCCAGCTATTGGACTATTTGGGTCTTCTTGAGCAGCTGGATTTACAATATCATTTGCACCCAAAATCATAACAACATCAATATCTGGAAAATCAGAATTAATTTCATCCATTTCGAGAACAATGTCATAAGGTACTTTTGCTTCAGCAAGAAGAACATTCATGTGACCTGGCAAGCGTCCAGCAACAGGATGAATACCAAATCGAACATCTTTTTTCTGTGCTCTAAGTCTTGATGTTAATTCGGAAACAGCGCTTTGAGCTTGAGCCACTGCCATTCCATATCCAGGAACTATAACTATCTTATTTGCTTCGTTTAATGCGGATGCAACTGTTTCTACATCAATGGCTATCATTTCTCCATCTATATCCATGGCAGGTCCGGTCGAATCACCCCAACCTCCAAGAATTACGGAAATAAAGTTTCTATTCATAGCTTTACACATTATATAAGAAAGAATAGCCCCTGAAGAGCCTACAAGTGCACCTGTGACTATTAAAAGGTCATTTCCTAGCATAAACCCAGTAGCTGCAGCTGCCCAGCCTGAATAAGAATTTAACATAGATACAACCACTGGCATATCTGCCCCGCCTATAGCTAAAACTAAATGAGCACCAATAACAAATGCAATTAATGTCATAGCAATTAGTGTCCAATTACCAGAATGGTTCAGAAAAAGATACCCAAGAAACAAGCATCCTAAAAACATAATTAAATTTAAAGCGTGTCTTCCTGGAAGAATTAATGCTTTTCCTGAGATTATTTCAGATAGTTTTCCAAAGGCTATTATTGATCCTGTGAATGTAATAGCTCCTATAAACACTCCCAAAAATACTTCAATATTGTGAATGGTTAATTGTGTATTTGATAACTCTGAGTGAGGTAATAAACCCGAGTTAATACCAATAAATACCGCAGCAAGACCAACAAATGAATGGAGAGCGGCAACTAGTTGAGGCATTCCAGTCATTTGGACTTTTTTTGCTACAATTATTCCTATTATTGAACCAATAATTATAGCAGCAATAAGCCACTCTAACCATTCCGTTAAAAAAACTTGTTTTCCAAGGACTGTAGCAACAACAGCTATTGCCATGCCTATAATACCATACCATACAGCTCTTTTTGCTTTTTCTTGATTACTTAAGCCCCCTAGAGCTAAAATAAACAAAACGCTGGAAATTATATATGAGGCAGTTAGTAAACCTATAGTCATTTTCTAAATCCTTTTTTAGCTTCTTTGAAACATAGCAAGCATTCTTTTGGTAACCATAAAGCCACCAACAATATTAATTGTTGCAATAAAAATAGATATTAATGCCAATACGCTTACAATATTATTAGCAGTTTCCATTTGTAATAAAGCTCCAAGTATAATGATTCCGGAAATTGCATTTGTGATAGCCATTAAAGGTGTATGCAATGCGTGAGAAACTTTCCAAATAACCTGAAAGCCCACGAAGCATGATAAAATAAATACTATAAAATGTTGCATGAAATCAGCTGGCGCATACATTCCAATTAACCATGTTAAACATGCTCCAATAACTAAAGAAACAACCTGAGTAATCCCAGCTTTTCTTTCAGCGTTAATTTTTTCTTGAGTTAATTCTTCTGGTGTTTTTAATTTGATATTTTCATTTATATGCTTGGCGATAGCGGCAATTTTCGGTTTGGGAGGAGGAAACGTTATTTCACCATTATGAACAACAGTTGCACCTCTTATTACATCATCATCCATATTAATGAAGGGAATACCATCCTTATTAGGAGTTAAATCATCCATCATATGACGTGTATTTGTGGAATATAAAGTTGAGGCTTGAGTTGCCATCCTACTTGGTAAATCTGTAAAACCTATTACTCTAACTTTATTTTTAGTTTCTATCATTTTATCAGGGACAGTAACATCACAGTTTCCACCTTGTTCTGCAGCAAGATCAACTATTACAGATCCAGGTTTCATTAAATCAACCATTTCTTTTGGCCATAATTTAGGTGCCGGCATCCCTGGTATTAAAGCTGTAGTAATAACTATATCTATTTCAGGTGCTTGTGATCTGAAAAGCTCCATTTCTTTTTTAATAAATTCTTTTGAAGCTGGCTTTGCGTAACCTCCTTCACCTGAACCATCTGTTTCAAAATCAAGCATCAGAAACTCAGCTCCCATTGATTCAATTTGTTCAGCTACTTCGGGTCTTACGTCAAAAGCTCTCACAATCGCCCCCATTGATTGAGCTGTGCCTATTGCAGCTAGACCAGCTACACCAGCGCCAATAACAAGCACTTTAGCTGGAGGTACTTTTCCAGCAGCCGTAATTTGACCAGTAAAAAATCTTCCAAACTGATTACTTGCTTCTATAACTGCTCTATAACCAGCTATATTAGCCATGGATGAAAGAGCATCCATCTTTTGTGCTCTACTAATTCTTGGGATCATATCCATTGCTTGAACAGTAACTTTTTTCTTTTTTAAGCTTTCTAATAAAGATTTATTCTGACCCGGCCATATAAAACTAATAATTTGTTGACCAGATCTCATTTTAGTTACTTCTGTCGCAACGGGACCTCTAACCTTTAGAATTATATCTGATTCTTTCCATAACTGATCTGAATTTTTTACAACTTTAACTCCAGCATCTTTAAAATTTTTATCAGAAAAATTAGAGTTGTTACCTGCTCCAGTTTCTATAATGCATTCATACCCCAATTTTTGAAGCTGTTTTGCACTTTCTGGTGTCATTGCTATTCTATTCTCACCTTTATATATTTCTTTTGGGCTACCTATTTTCATAACGAATGACTCCATATATTTTATTTTAGAGATTGTTTGATATCAAACATTTACTTATTAATAAAGTAATAGCAAAAAAAAACCGCATTTATCTAAGCTATGCGGTTTTGGTCAAATAAAAGTTAAATTTATTAATATTTAGTAGCCTTCTCTTTCTAGTCTCTTTCTCATCAGTTTTCTTACTCTTCTTGTACTTTCAGCAGTCTCTCTAGCTCTCTCTTCAGATGGCTTTTCATAAGCTCTTCTATTTTTCATTTCCCGGAACATGCCTTCTCTTTGCATCTTCTTCTTCAAGACTCTTAAAGCCTGATCAACATTATTGTCACGAACGGACACATACATATTTTAAACCTTTATAAGTTAACGTATAAAAACTAGAAGATAGCGGATAGCATGATATAATATATCTTGGCAAGTATTTTAGTGTATTAAAACATTTTATTTTCATATTAATTGAATATAGTTGTACAATAAATTAAGATTATTCTATTCAAATACTTAAGGAATCTGATGAAAAAGCGCAATCAAGATAATAATGAAGTAAAAATTGAATTAGTTAGTGCAATGTTATCTCACGTTCCCTTTGATGGATGGACATGGACAGCTATGGAACAAGGGGCTGTAGATATTAATTTTAAAAAAAACAAATCAGAAAATGAACGTTTACAAATCTATAAAACTTTTTTTAATAATGGTTCAATAGATTTTATAAAGGTTTTTGCAGAAATAATAGATAGTATAGTTCAAGAAAATTATCATTCCCTGGATCCCAAGCCACAAAAAATACCAGAAAAAATTAAAAAATTAATTTTAATGAGACTAGATTTCTGTTTACCTTATAAAGAAGCCATCAGATCTTCATTGTCTTTATCAGCTTTACCAAAAAATTCAAAACAATCGATTAACATTTTATACACGACATGTAATAGTATGTGGAGATTAGCTGGAGATAAATCAACAGATTTTTCTTTTTATACAAAAAGATTATCTTTAGCTTCGGTATATGCGTCTACATTATTATTTTGGCTAAATGATACTTCGTCTGAACAAGAAGAAACAGAATATTTCTTAGAAAGAAGACTTCATGATATATCAATGATTGCGAAGTTAAAAAAACCATTAAATATGTTTAAAAATATATCCAACAATATTAATGTTGGGAATAATAGCTTCGGTATGCAATCTATATTTAATTTAATAAAAAGTATAAATAAGATAAAAAAATCTCCATTTAGTAAAACTTTTTGATTTTAAAGAAATATTAGAACATGCCTATTAAAATCCATGATAGTTTGCCAGCAAGAGAAACTCTTTTAAGAGAGGCTGTGGATGTAATTGATAGCAGTTCAGCTCAAAAACAAGATATTAGACCTTTAAAGTTTTTATTATTAAACTTGATGCCTCAAAAACTTCAAACAGAAGTCCAATTTGCAAGAATTCTTGGATCTACTCCTCTGCAAATCGAACTTACATTGATGACTACTGAAACATACTCTCCTAAAAATACAAAAAGAAATCATCTTATAGAGTTTTATAAAACTTTAGATGAAATTAAAAATAATTTTTATGATGTTTTAATTATTACTGGAGCTCCCATTGAAACTATTCCTTTCGAGAAAGTAAAATATTGGGAAGAATTAAAAGCAATAATTGCATGGTCTTCAACAAATGTTTTTAGAAAGATTGGTATTTGTTGGGGGGCACAAGCCTTATTAAAAGAGCTTCATAATATAGAAAAACATTCAATAAAGAATAAATTATTTGGTGTATATGACCATAATTTAAATCAAATAAAAAATTATAGATTAATGCAAGGGTTTATTGATAGATTTCCTATGCCTGTATCACGATTTACTGAGAATAAAAGAAATGATATTATAGATGCAGAATTAGAGATCTTAGCCTACTCTTCAGAATCAGGTGTTGGAATGGTTAGATGCCCAAAGACAAAAGATCTATTTATATTAAATCATTTAGAATATGATGCCAAAACTTTAAAAGATGAATTTTTAAGAGATAAATTAGAAAATCCCGAAATTACACTGCCTGAAAACTACTTTCCTAATAATGACATAAACCTTGAGCCAATAAATAGATGGAGACCATATGCATTTTTACTGTTTTCAAATTTTATTAATGAAGTTTATCAAGATGTACCTTTCGAATTTTGTAAACAAACAATAATTAAATGATTTGCTTTGTATAATGCCCCATTTTCCTTCCTGATTTAATAGATTTTTTACCATATATATTAAGTAAATAATTTTGATCGTTATAGATTTTATCCAAATGTTTAATGTCTTCTCCAATCAGGTTTGTCATCTCCCATTTTCCCTTACAGTTTATATTTTCAACAGGGAGACCACAAATAGCCCTTATTAAAATATCAAATTGACTATTATTACACGCATCAATAGTCCAATGAAAAGAATTATGTGGCCTAGGGGCTATTTCATTAAATATTAAACTTCCATCCGTAAGTTCAAAGAGCTCTATAGCTAAAATACCGTAAAAATTAAGGTTTTCAGCTAATTTTTTAGTTTTTAGTTTTAACTCTTGCTCTATATTTTCATGCAATACTACTGGAGCTATACTTTTTTTTAAAATACCATTTTCATGATAATTTTCTGATAAAGGAAAAAATCCATAAGATTCATCATGGCTTTTAAAAAACATAATAGATACTTCTCTTTTAAACTGGATTAATTCTTCTAAAACGCATTCTACTGACCCCAGATCTTCCCAGGCTTGCAAAAGGTTGGTTTCATTCTTAATTTTTACCTGACCTTTTCCATCATATCCAAGAGAGTTAGTTTTCAAAATTCCTGAATTATTTAATGCTTTACTAGCTTTTATCAAGTCATATGTATTTTTAATCAGAAACCATTTTGGCGTTAAGAAGTTCGACTTTAAAGCCATTTCTTTTTCTTTTGAACGAATTTGAGCGCATCTAAAAACAATATTACTTGGAGTGATTTTTATATTTTTTGATAAAAGCTCAAGTGTTTTTGAAGGAATATTTTCAAATTCTGAAGTTGCGCATACAACTTTATTTGAAAAATGAAATAGTTTATCAAAATCATTCCATTCACCATGAGTAATTTCATCTACAACTGTTTCTGCTGGATTGTCACCTTTTGGGCAATACAAATGAGTTTTATAACCCATTTTATTAGCTGACAAGGCAATCAGTTTACCGAGTTGTCCTCCACCAAGTATACCAATGGTATTTACATCATTAGGTAATATTGGATAATTAATGTGATTACTCATTTTTTTTAAATGGTGTTTCAGGGACATTTTTTGTTTGATTTGCAAGCCATTCAGATAGATTTTTTTTAATTATATTATTTGATAAACTGAGTATTTTAGCTGCATAAATTGCTGCATTAATAGCTCCAGCTTTGCCTATGGACATTGTTGCAACGGGAACACCACCTGGCATTTGGACTATTGAAAGAAGGCTGTCAATTCCTTGAAGCGCTGAGCTTTTAATAGGTACTCCTATCACAGGTATATTAGTATGAGAGGCAACCATTCCTGGCAGATGAGCTGCACCACCAGCACCTGCAATAATTATTTGCAAACCTTTGTCAGCAGCTTCATTAGCAAATCTAGTCATTCTTTCTGGTGTTCTGTGCGCAGAAATAACTTTAATAATATATGGTATTTTGAGAGAAATTAATATTTCCTCAGAAGATTTCATGGTTTCCCAGTCGTTTTGGCTTCCCATAATTAATGCAACCATTGGAATAGTTATATTATTTATCATAATGGAACTCGTTTAAATTATATAAATTTTTTATTTTACTTATACTCTTACATGGACCCTTCTATTTGTTGATTTTGATCATCATCATTATCAACTTTACCACCAGACTTAATTATAGCATTTTCTAGATCTTCTTGGGCACAAAGACTTAATAAAACTGGATGTTTAGCTGTAATATTTGAAATATTCCAATGACTTCTAGTTCTAATTTTTTCAATTGTATCTTTTGTAGTTCCTATAAGCTTTGAAATTTGACTATTTTTTACTTCTGGATGGTTTTTAACAATCCATGCTATAGCATTTGGTTTGTCACCTCTACGAGCTAAAGGAATATATTTAGCCCCTTTTGATTTTGGTTCAGTTAATGAAGAATAAGATTTTTTTAATTGTAAATTAGTATCGTTACAACATTTATCAATTTCTAATTGGGTTAATTGACCATTTAATATTGGATCAAATCCTAAAATACCCTGACCAACATCTCCATCTGCAATTGCTTGAATTTCTAAAACGTGCAAGTTACAAAATTGAGCTACCTGTTCAAATGTTAATGCAGTGTTATCTATTAACCATACAGCAGTTGCTTTAGGCATAAGAAGTGATGACATTTTAATCTCCATTTTTTAATATTAGCAAATATTAAAATCTAATTAAATTTAAATCTCTTTATAAATATAGTAACATTATTTATATTGGAGATCAGTATATTATTAAATTTTTTGAAATTTAAATAACTAATATGGCTATCTTCATAAATTGTCAATCCATGAATTTTATAGTTTTTTCGGCAGTGGGAGAAGAAAATTAGGAAAGTTTATTTTCATTTTCTTATTTTTAAAATCACATAGTAGTGATTGATTTTTTTCAAATTCATATAAGTAACTTAACTTTATAATAGCTATTCCATAAAAATTATTAGTTTCTTTGTGGTATTTTAACTCTATTATTTCTCCAATTTGATTATCAAATAAATAAATTTCTTTTTCATCGTTTAAATTTATCTCTTTAATAGGTTCATCGTAGTTTATTAATTCGATGGGGACATATTTTTTCTTAACTAATCCTTTCCATTTAATTCTAGCATTCACTTCTTGCCCAATAAAGCAACCTTTCTCAAAACTTATTCCTTTCAATAAATCTAAGTTTATTTCTAAAGGTAACGAGATACCAGATATTATTTCCTTTGGGCCTTCAGCTATACAGTTTTTATATCTATATAATTCATACCAATTTAAATTTTCTTGATGAGCATAATTTGATGGGTCTTCTTCAATAATATTATCGTCATATATTCTTCCTAAAGATAAATTAACAAACCTTTTATCTTCC